>CAZJIR010000248.1:0-4959 GCA_964546095.1 uncultured Pirellulales bacterium | reverse complement strand
CATCCAATATCGAACAGCTTAATTTTCTTCTCAGGACTCTAACAAGGATTACGACCTGAAGGTACGAACATATAGCAGTCGCAGCCGCCAGCCCTGCTGTGCCAAGATACCATATGAGAGTCAGGTTCAGAATAATATTAGCGCCAACTGCGATAATAGCACTTTTCGCAGGAGTCTTTGAATCCTGCAAAGAGTAAAATGCCCGTGTCGTTACCTGTTGCGAAAAGTAACCACACAAGCCTAAAGCATAAAATGATAATGTCCATGCCACTATTTGTGTATCTGCTCTTTCAAATCTACCATGCTCGAATATAGCAGAGATTAAAGGTCTTGCCACCAAAAATATTCCTGCGGTCGCCGGGATGGCAACAAATACGGCAACCTTTATTCCGCGTGCGAATGTTTTGGTAAGTGCACCAAAATCCTTTCTGGCGGCATCAGCACTCATAACAGGAAAAATCGCCGTCGCCAGAGATATGCCCAACACCCCTAAAGGAAACTGGTAAAGCCTTTGAGCGTAATATAGATAGGATATTGAGCCATAACCCAGGGGTTTGCCTGCTTTGGTCATAAAAGCAAGGGCAATAATATCATCTACAAGCGTGTTTATCTGCGTAACAGTAAGGCCTAAAATCATCGGGCCCATCATAAGAATGGTTCTTTTGAAAGGTTCGGAGTAAATATCCCACGCAGGTCTGATTGAGATTCCACTGGCGCGCAGAGACGGAATTTGCAGAGCTATCTGCACAAGACCCGCAAGCAGGACACCGGCAGCAACAAAGAAAACCTGCTTTTCGGGTTCGATTTTCAAGACCAGACCTGTAAAGAGAATACTTGCAATAATAATTATATTTAACACAATCGGCGCAGCGGCCGGGGTGGCAAAATGTTTATGGACATTCAGAATGCCGGCCAGGATTGCTACCACACAAATACATATCATATAAGGCAGCATAACAGAGCACAGCTGCAGACCTAATTTGGGGCCTGTCCTGGTTTCGAAAAAAATGTAATAGCTCCAGATAAGAACTTCGCCAATAATAACAACTGCTGCCAGTAAGACAACGATGACCGTTACTGCAGTGTTGGCCAGGCGTTTTGCCTGTTGGGGGTCGTTGTGAAGCTGCTCACTGTATATGGGAATAAGTGATGCCGAAGCTGCCCCTTCACCGAAAATCCTGCGGGCAAGGTTGGGTATCTTAAAACCCGTTGCCCAAGCCGTCATAAGCCAGTCTGCGCCGAAAAAATGTGCAAAAGCTATGTCCCGAACCATGCCGAACACTCTGCTGATTGCCGTAAGACCTGCGATTTGTCTGAAGCCTCTTATCATTTCTCGATTCGTTTATAGATATTATGAAGCACAAATTACCTGTAAGGACGGTTCACGGGCCGCTCTCCGGCTTTGGGTGCCACGGTGAAAGGTCTGCATCGGCCAACATTATTTAGTAAACCCACAGAAGCCATGCTTACCAGCAGACTCGAACCACCGTAGCTTACAAGTGGCAAAGTCAAACCTGTTATCGGCATTAGGCCAACGGTCATACTCACATTTATGATAACTTCGACTACAAACATAGCGACAATACCGATGGCCAATAATTTGCCGAATGGGTCGGTATTGTGCGCTGCGATTTCCAGCCCACAGCCAATAATGATTATATAAAGCCCGAGCAAACCCAAGCAGCCCCAGAAACCCCATTGGTGGGCGATAACAGCAAATATGAAATCGTTATGCCTTTCAGGCAGGAAGTTATATTTAATAAATGGCCCTGCCCGGAAGCCATAGCCCTTGCCATGGTTTATTCCGCCGGAGGCGACTGCATATTTTGAACGTACCAAATGGTAACCCCAATCGTTTTTCCATTGCTTTGAACTAAACTTACCGCCGACAAGAATTCGCCCCATGCTCGGATATTGCTCAGCTTTCTCACGAACCCATCCATTTTGTAGTAGTACACTGCTTATTCTTGTTCGCTGATAGGGCTTCATTTTATACCACAGCAACGGACTTACTAAAATTGCCATAAGTACTATAACCAGTAAATGCTTAACCTTTGCCCCCGCCACAAATAACAACGTAAACAAAATTGGCATCATCAGCAGTACAGTACCCAGGTCCGGCTCAAGCAGGACAAGAACCATCGGCAGAAGAGTCAGAACGAAAGGGCCGACCAAAGCACTGAAATTACGATAATTGCTACGGTAGCGTAGATACCAAGCTAAGGCTAAAATGTACACTAACTTACAAAATTCAGAAGGCTGCAAAGACAGGGACCTTCCTGCCATTACAAATTTAATCCATCTGTGTGTGCCATTGATTTCCGGCATAAATGGTAAGCCAATAACATATCTGCTAACCAGCAATAAACCCAAAAGCAGCAGTATAAGTGAATATATCCAATAACTTATGGCCCCAAGTCGTCTGTAATTGATAGAATTAACCACAATGAAGCCGATTATCGCAACGATAGCGAAAATAACTTGTCTTTTCCAGAGATTGCTGAGCTTATCTGTCTGGGTTACCGGGCTGGGCTCTGCGGGGTGACCAACAGAGTAAATAGTAGCTATGCCGACGCCAACCAGAAGTAAAGTGGCCACCAGCAGGCATACTCTTACAATTATTAATCTTCCCTTGAGAAACTTGAACATAACAGCAAAATCAACAAAGAAACGCTAAAATCACATACACGAGCCGGAAAATAAGAATAAAAATAGTACGTCGGCTTTCTGATTCATGGAGATTAGCCTTAAAAACAGCCCAAAATCGGATATATTAGCTTCAATCAACGGCTTAAAACCATCTGCCTTCCCAATCGAGTTGCACATTCAGCGGCTTCTCTATATCGAGTAATTATGCCCTGAATTCGTATTTTTTGTCTCATTCAAATTTTGCGTTGATTTTTACACAAACCCAAGGTGTTTTCCACTTAATTTTCGCCAACAGCAATATAGGTACTTTATTTTTTGTGTGTATTTTCTTTGCATTAGTAAAAAAGTAAAGGAACGTAACAAATGGATTTTAAGGCTTTTTTTCGTTTTTGGGCTGTTTTTCCTTGAAACAAATAGAAACTTTTGTTATGATACAATTGATTTCAACTACAGAGTTTGTGTAACTATTGTAGAACATATGTTTCGCTAACCAGCGAGAAAGGAGGATGTTTTAGGGAATAATTATGTGTATTTCCGGTTGTTCCTGCCTGCCGGAACATAACATCAATAATTCAATTATAATTTTCAAGAATAGAATGTTAATGAACAAGCGTATCTATCGTTTGCTCTGTAAGGCAGGAAATAAAACCAAGAGAAGAAAACAAAACCAAGAAAGCAGAGTATAGAGTATATAACTCTGTAAATATGAGAAGATGAGGAGTTTCATCATGAAAAAGTTTTTTTCCATCTTTGTATTAGTAATGCTCGCCGCTCCGGCATGGGCAACCGTAACCATCACTACCACAGACCTTGGTGGTGGAGTTGTCGCAATCGACTATTCATCGAACGAAACTGAGTTGGTCAGAGCGTTTGCTCTTGACATTACAGTTGATGAGGGTTTTATCGACAGTATTAGTGACTTCAGTGTTGGTGACGACAATAACGGTTATGGTATCTTCCCGGGCAATTTTAGCAGGTATATTGTCGTGGACCCTACAACAGGCCAAGTTAGTGACTGGAGTGCCGGCGGTTATACACCCGTGGCTGACGGTAATGACCCGGGCGCATTGGGTGGCCTCGGCACAAACGGTATCACCATCGAGATGGGTTCGCTATATGATACTCAGGCTCCGCCTGCCCAGGGCAGACTATGCACGATTACGTGCAGTGAAGCATGTCAGCTGACCGTTACAACAAATGCAACCCGAGGCAACGTTGTACTGGAAGACGCTTCAGAAGCAATCGTGGATTTGACCGGTGCAACCAACGTGCAAATCGGCGCTGCTGCACTGCAGTCATACACAGGCTCGCAAACAGACCAATGGGTTACTGTCGGCAAGCCTGACTGCTGGTGTGCCGAGATTAATCCGAGACAATGCCACGGTGACGCAGATGGTCTGTCTCAGGGTGTAAACAAAAACTGGGTATCAACCAATGACCTGAACATCCTGATTGAAGCCTGGAATAAGCCCCTGAGTTCATTGAGCAGTCGCCAGATATGTGCCGACTTCGACCACTTGCCCCAGGGTGAGTACCGCGTCTCAACCAACGACCTGGAGATATTAATCGCCAACTGGCAACTTGATGATGGTCCTGCTCCTGACTGTCCGTAATTTCAAAAAGGATGGCACAGGAATCAATAAGGTCCGATGCTATTGAAAAAGCTGGATACATCAGGGTAGATGAGTGTTAGCTAATCCATACTACGGCTTTTCTTAGGCGATGGTTGTGAGCCTGTTCAGTTCAATGAATCAGGCAGGTATTTTTATTGTAATCATTGATATTATACTTCTATGTTGAAGTATATAAGATTGTTAGTCTTGGCCAAGGCTAATAAACTCGTTAGCAAAGAGGCAAGTCTTCTGACTTGCCTCTTTTTTATCTTGCCGCTTATACTGAGGTTTCTTAAGATTTGTGAATGGACTTTAAGATATGAAACGATTATTGGCTTTATCTATTTGTGGTTTACTAATTTCTTTTATGATTAGCTGTCAGGATTCTACCGGGAACAAGAGTGGCGTCGAGGTAATCATTGACGGTGACGGGCGATTCCCTACGTTTCTTGTTGGCAAATGGAAAGCAGATACAGGTGGCTGGGAAATTGACTTTGAACAAGATGGAACGATTTCCTCTGCGGTAGTAAGTCTTGGCAGAGTAAGAATGACGCCTGGGCAAGTAACAACCACGAAGATGAAATTAGGAGGTAAAGGGATTTTCGAACCAGGGCAATGGACAGTTCAATACTCACAGGCCAAACGTGAATTAATCGTCGAGATTGCGATAGAAAACTTTACTGTCGATCTGGGCAAC
>CAZJIR010000247.1:3454-4969 GCA_964546095.1 uncultured Pirellulales bacterium | reverse complement strand
AACCCCCGTCCCGAGATGTTTCAAGACAAGCGTCTACATGCTTAGTCGCTTTATTATTATTTCGCCTCATCAAGCGCCAAACGACAGGCTCTTAACTCGGCTATTCCGGTAAAATCTCACCAAAGCCGGCCCGAACAACCGGCCCCGGTAAAGCCTGCTGTGTGACGCCCTTACCAGACCCACAGGCAAAATCTGGCAGGACGGGCCACTAATTTAAGCAGCCATGCGCAACTGATAGTTGTCGCTTAAAATTTATTGCCGGATGATTAGCCAGGCCAACCGGCGTCCTGAGCATGCCACTCGACCATCCTCCATCCGGTCGAAGCCATTCGCCCCCGTATTAACTTTTCAAATCCGTCTCGCCCCAGAATTAACAACTCGCCCGTAACGATGTACTATATTATATCGTTTACTACGCCAAACCGCAAGAAAAGTTTATTCCTGTAAACCTTCGCCGAAATCCAATAACTCACGCTTGATTCAGATACTATCTGTCATCCCGCTTGTCTCGCCGTAGCTTTAGCGAAGGCGGAAGCGCAGCCGAGTGGAGGGATCTGGCCCACAATAATATTTAATATTATCATCTCTGTAAAACCACGACGGGTGGCTGCCTCAAGCGCAGTCCCTTGGGGATACCTTACGGCGTTTGAGAATGGCTTGGCCACTTAAGTCGCTTGAAATATATAATACAAGAGTGTGCAACTTGCCTGCCCTGCCTGTCTCGCCGTTTTATCTCGCCGTAGCGTAAGCGAAGGTGGAAGCTTTAGCGAAGGCGGGAGCGTAGTCGAAGGGTCCTCCTCAATTTAAGCTCACTTTAGGCACTTTAATTTACTTTAGCTCACTCCGCAGCCCCTGATGCACCTGCGTTGTGCTGCCTGCGGTTCGGTACTATTTTTATTTACTACGTCTCTTACGGGACTGCGTAATGCTGAATGTTCCTCATGCTGGCCTCCGGCAGCACATGCAAACAATCTCCTTAAATAATCAATAATCACTAATCCATAATCATTTAAAAGGGCCATCGCGCAGCGATTCCTTAATTTTGAATTTTACATTTTTATTCTTAATTTTATCTTTTTTCCCTGCGCAAAAAACGTGGGGCGTCCCACAGGAACGCCCCACGTTATTAACTAAACCCTATCCCCTGACTTTTACCTCACCGCCGCCTGCGCCGCCGCTAATCTTGCAATCGGCACTCTAAAGGGCGAGCAGGATACATAGTTCATCCCGACCCGGTGACAGAAGTCGATGCTATTCGGCTCGCCGCCATGCTCGCCGCAGATACCTACCTTTAGTTTCTTGCGTGTCTTCCTGCCGAGCTTCGTGCCCATTTCCACTAACTTCCCTACGCCGGTCTGGTCAAGTATTTGGAACGGGTCCGCCGCATAGATATTCTTATTGACGTACTCACCTAAGAACTTCCCGGCATCATCTCTTGAAAAGCCCATAGTCATCTGCGTAAGGTCATTCGTCCCGAAGCTGAAGAACTCCGCTTCACGGGCAATTTCATCTGCC
>CAZJIR010000247.1:300-3444 GCA_964546095.1 uncultured Pirellulales bacterium | reverse complement strand
TCGCTATCTCGTCTGCTGTCAGCGCCGCTCTCGGAATCTCAATCATCGTCCCAATCATATAGGAAATTTTAGTTTTCTTTTCCTTAAAGACCAACTTGATTTCTTCAAGAATTTCATCTTTAACATTCTTCAACTCTGAAACAGCCCCGGCCAGTGGAATCATAATCTCAGGCTTAACAACCTTGCCGGCCTTTTTAACCTTCAGCGCCGCCTCGATAATTGCCCTCGTCTGCATACGATAAATCGCCGGATAAGTCACCGCCAGCCGGCACCCGCGATGCCCCAGCATCGGATTAAACTCATGCAATTGCTCGACCTTCGCCTTAACATCCGCCGGCTTAACTCTAAGCCGCTTTGCCATTTCCGCCTGGTTCTTATTGTCCTGCGGCAAAAACTCATGCAGCGGCGGGTCAAGCAAACGAATCGTAACAGGCAGCCCCGCCATCGCCCTGAATATACCCACAAAATCATTCCTCTGATAAGGCAGCAGCTTCTTCAATGCCCCTTCGAATTGTTTCTTCGCAGTTGCGTATTCTTTTTGAATCGCTTTTTTCTCTTTGTTCGTCTGGGCCGCACCAATCTTGTCCAGCATCAAAGCATAATCATCAGCGGCCAAAATCATCTGCCGCACAGGCCAGATTCGCTCGCCCTCGAAGAACATATGCTCCGTCCTGCAAAGCCCGATACCTTCAGCGCCGAAGTCTCTTGCCCGTTTAGAGTCTTGCGGCGTATCGGCGTTCGTGCGAACGCCCAGCTTACGGATATCATCGCAGATTTTCATAAACTGCCCGAACGCCCCGCTCATCGTCGGCGCTACTGTAGCCAACTGCCCCGTCATAACTTCACCTGACGAGCCGTCCAAGCTAATCCAGTCGCCTTCCTTTATAGTAAGCTTACCTACTGTAAGTTTCTTCGTCTTATAATTTATATTCAAAGCGCCGACGCCCGCAACACAGCACGTACCCATCCCGCGTGCGACAACCGCCGCATGGCTTGTCATACCGCCTCGCGCCGTCAAAATACCAACCGCCGCATCCATCCCGCCGATGTCTTCGGGGCTGGTCTCAATCCGAACAAGGATAACTTTTTTGCCCTTCTTCTTCCACGCCTCAGCGACATCGGCTGTAAACACGGCCTGCCCAACCGCCGCTCCGGGCGAAGCTGGCAGCCCCTTTGCGACTACATTGCGTTTGGCCTTCGGGTCAAAGTGCGGATGCAGCAGCCGGTCTAACTGTTCAGGTGTCACTCGATTGACTGCTTCCTTTTTGCTAATAAGTCTTTCCTGAACCATATCGACCGCTATTTTCACCGCAGATTCCGCTGTCCGCTTGCCCGTTCGCGTTTGAAGAATATAAAGCACTTTATTCTGGATAGTAAATTCCATATCCTGCATATCTTTATAGTGCTTCTCCAGCCTGCTCATTAAGCCTGTAAGCTTCTTGTATGCCTTCGGCATTACCCTGTTCAATTTCTTCAAAGGCACAGGCGTCCTGATACCGGCCACAACGTCCTCACCCTGCGCATTCATCAGGAACTCACCGTAGAATTCCTTCTTGCCGTCACTCGGATTCCGCGTAAAGCAGACACCCGTCCCGCAATCCTCGCCCATATTCCCGAATACCATCGCCTGAACGTTCACCGCCGTACCGAGAAGCCCGGTAATCTTATTAAGCTGGCGATACTTGACCGCCCGCTCGATATTCCATGACCCGAACACCGCGTTAATGGCATGCTTCAACTGGGTCTTCCCATCCTGAGGGAACATTGCGCCGACATACTTTTTATAAACGCTCTTATATTTATCGACGACCTCTTTCAACTGCTCAGCGATCAGCTCATTGTCCAGTTCCACCTTGGCCTTCACCTTCGCCGCATGGATTACCTCTTCGAAATGCTCATGGTCGCATCCCATAACCACATCGCCGAACATATCGATAAAGCGCCGGTAAATATCATACGCAAACCTCGGATTCTTCGTCTTTTTAATAATCCCATCAATCACATCGTCGTTCAGACCAAGGTTCAGCACCGTATCCATCATCCCGGGCATCGATACGGCCGCTCCGCTTCGCACGCTGACCAGCAGCGGCTTGTTCGGATCGCCCAGCTTGGCGCCCATTGCCTTTTCGAGCTTGGCCAGATTCTTATCGACTTCCGCCTCAAGCCCCTTCGGCCATTTGCCGCGCGACTTTTCATATTCCCTGCAAACTTTCGTTGCAATAGTAAAGCCCGGCGGAACAGGCACGCCAAGACTGGTCATCTCGGCCAGATTCGCGCCTTTGCCGCCCAGAAGCTCTTTCATCTTCGCATTGCCTTCGGCCTTACCGCCGCCGAAAAAATACACCCTTTTTTCTGCCATTATAACTTTCTCCTTTTAAGCAAAATTTCAAATCAAAATAATCCTGAAATACAGGATTTATGCCCAATATCTTCGAACATCCACCCAGCGGACCACACTGGGAAAGTAAGATGAGCTAATATATTGCCCGAAGATGATTATGTCAACCCCGTTAGAAATTTCTTTCATTTCACTTTATGAGTTTACCTTGTGGGATAGCAGAGCTTATCTCACCGGGGTCAACGATTTAAAATTCCACAGACAATACGCGAAGCAGAAACCCTAAATCCTATACCCTATCTTTTTCCGTTGCTTTTTTGCTTGTTTTGGAATATTTTAACTCCGTGAGATAGACGAGAATATGTATTTGAAAAAAAGCGACTGTTCTCATTTTTCCCTTGTTTAGAACTTGGGCAACCAAAAAGATTGATTTAACTAAAGTAAAAGTCTTATTCACGGCATGCAAAGAATTTAATTCAGCAACAAATCTTAAAGGGTTGCAAATGACAAATTTAACGGAACAACTTTTTGGTGGTAGCTGGACCGAGAAAAAACTCGAAATTCTAAAAAAATATCTCGACGCTTACAACAAAGCTCTAAAAAAACAACCTTTCAAAAGAGTATACATAGACGCGTTTGCAGGAACGGGATATCGCCAGCAACGAAAAAATCAATACAACATTCGAGGTTTATTTGAAGAATTGGAGCAAGATAACTCCAATCAGTTTCTTAAAGGATCGCCAAAATTGGCCCTTGAAGCAAGTCCATCATTCCACAAATATATTTTCATTGAAAGCGACAAAAAC
>CAZJIR010000247.1:0-290 GCA_964546095.1 uncultured Pirellulales bacterium | reverse complement strand
TAGATAAAAAAAAAATTAATGAACTGAAAATATTGCAAGAGGAACACCCTGAAAAAGCGAAGCAAATTAAAATAATACAAAGCGATGCCAATGAATTCATTCAAAATTATTGTAGCGATGAGGATTGGGCAAATACACGCGCAGTTTTATTTCTCGATCCGTTTGCTACAGAGGTTGAATGGAAAACAATCGAAGCAATTGCAAAAACCCAATGCATTGACGTCTGGATACTTTTCCCAGTTATGGCAGTCAATCGGCTATTAGCAAAAGATCCACAAAAAATTTCATAT
>CAZJIR010000246.1:3779-4992 GCA_964546095.1 uncultured Pirellulales bacterium | reverse complement strand
AAACGACTGACCGGTCCAGTGAAACTCGGCGCTCGGTAATTCTTCAAGCTCATTGACAAAGTCGTTTATTCGCACCTTACCAAGAATGGACAAACCCCAGTTATCCTCAATCCGCTTCATGTGAATAAGCGTCTCCTGTTCTTTGCCGACGTTAAATTCATTGCGATAATATCCCTCAAGAAAATGCTCATCGGATATATAACTAAGCTCGGCAGTAAGTTGCCAGTTGTAAGGCAGAAATTGCCTGTGCTTCCAGCCGAATCGACCGCGAAGGTCACGTTCCGGCTCAAGATGCTTGCGGCTGATGTTCCTGCCGAGCCTGTCCTCGCCTCTGTCGTTAATTATATAGCCTAAAATTTTGCCGAAATAGTTATCTTTTGCATAATCAATTTCTACCCCGGTTCCGAAGCCGCGGTCACCGTAATAATCCAGCGCTAGAGTACTTTCTGTTTCTTCCGGTTCTTCCAGCCCTAATAACCGATACAGGTACCATCGCGTCTCAATTGCTGTCCCCCACGTATTGTCATGTTCGACGTTTATGCTTTTGATAGGAATGTCGGGCCTTTGCAAGTTGCTACGTAAAAAAGGCCAGTAGAAAAGCGTTGTATCGTACATCTTCAAGCTCACATCGCGCATTTGTGCATCGTAGCTGCCTTTTGTGAGCCTGCCCTGCTGTTCGTCAAGATTCGTCGTGTCGGTAATAATTACACTTGAAGCGTTAAGTGAAATCTGCGGCTTGTAAAATTCGCTCGTTGTCACAGTGGCATTCTCGGCCGCAAATTTGTTTTCCGAAAGTTGTCTCAATCTCAACGCTTTGAGATAAATCGGCATTCCTTCGGTTGTGTCGAAATTCCTCATTATAGCCTTTACGGCAATTGCCTTTTTCTCCTCGAAGTCATAGTACATCTCCTCGGCCCGAATCGTTCGCTGCCCTTCAGTCATCAAAATGTCACCGGACAGATAAATTGCCTTTATGTCCCCACCGGCAAAAATATTGCCAACGCCGGTTTGCTCTTTACCGGCCCCTGATTGACGCCCGGAATGGAAGATGACTGCGTTGTCAGCCTGTAATTCCAGCAGGCCTCCTTTCTCATCCTGTTTTTGCCACAGGTAGAATCTGCTTGTGACTGTCCAGATTTTTGCCTGGCCGTCCCACTCCATCTTCAGAGCAACCTCACCGCTGCCCGATATATTAATCGGATACCTGAAGCTT
>CAZJIR010000246.1:0-3769 GCA_964546095.1 uncultured Pirellulales bacterium | reverse complement strand
CTCCTGTGATTCGGTGCTGATTTCATTCGGTTCCTGCGGGGCTGTTTTCTCCGACACAACCTTGGTTTCCTGCGGCTGGGCTTCGTCGCTCGTCGGCCAAATCCCAACCGTTCGCAGTCCTTCAAAGGCCTTTTCGTAAAGTTCTAATCCACGAGGGTCAGCAATTCCCCTCTTATTCACCGTTACAAAAACCTCCCCTGTGATGCTGAACTGAACTACCATCATCCGGCCTTGTTCAATCACTGTTCCCGTCAGATTGGTTGTTTTGGCGCCTTTGGCTTTCTCGACCTGTATATCATCCTGTAGATATACGATGGCCTTATAATCAATACGTGACCTGTTGTTGGCTTTTAAGAGTTGTTGAGTTGCGTTTTCCGAAGTCACCGCAGACCAGTGAGTCAGCCACACTACAGCGCTGTCGCTGGTAAATTGATTAGCCCCAATCGTCATTGAAAAACCATCTTGAAAAACCAGAATATGTTCCCCCTTGCTTAATTGATGGCTTATCAACGCTTGTCCTGTCATATGCAAATCCTGGCCGACAAAAGCGCTGCTTCCCGGGCCGGGCTCAGTCTGGCTGTCTGTAGCCGACCAGACCGGCCTCGACAATAGAACAAAAAAACCGAGAATAAAGAGCGTTCTATTTCGCATATCAACTTTCACGCTTTGTTTGAAACTTCATGAAACTATTGTCCGTAGGCACAACTGTTTCGTTTCAAAATTCGGGCCCATCCCCGAAATTTATCGCAGATTATAGCCGGTTATCCTGACAAAGCCAGCAAAAAGCACTCTCATAATGCCCATAACTTGACTTATATGAAACTTTCTTGTAGAAAAGGTCTCCGGGAAATAATCCGGACCTTTTGAGGTTGATATGGCTAAAAATGAGTACTCGCAATATCAGAAAGCCGTTATATCAGGCTATTACAACAACCTCGATACGATAATGCTCCGTAAAATCGGTGAGCTGGTGACTGAGCTGTACCTGGCTGATACTCAGGCTAAGCAAAATCGGCTCTGGCAAAGGGCGCGTAAGGCAATGGTAAAGCTGAAAATCCCCCCGGCTATCATCGACCACATTATGGAAAAGAAAGATGTGGAAGTGTTAGCCAAGAACCTCCAGGACTGGCTCTCTAATGAGAAGAGAAAATAGCTTCGCAGGGTTGGATTAGCCCTCACCTTCGCTTTTTATTCACTCTTCATGGCAAGCTCGCACGTCATCGGTCAGTCGGCCGCGTTAGCTACGGTCGATAAAGATAAACTCGCTTGCGGCGTGCCGCCATAAGCTCCCATATTGATACGCTCACCGTTCGGTTGTAATTCAGCGGTCCAGTCTGAATCCGGTTCACCAGCATCAATGCAAAGGCTGGTAACATCATCCTGAACCCAGGTTTGGCTCACTATATCCAATCGGCCGGATTGAGATTTCAAATGATAGTCACCATTATCAGCTCCGGCGAACATTGGGTCGACATCAATGTTACCTTCGCCGGGCCAGGTTCCCTGAACATTGCTATAATTTACAATAGCAAAATCACTTTCTATCTGAATATCATTGTTGTTGCTGCCGTTGGAATAGATGATAGAATTTTTAATTGTTGGCTTGCTTCCACAAACACCCTGTTGCAAATTACGGGCTATAGTGCAGTTAGTTATGGTAGCGAAGTTATACTTGGTACTTCGTCCGACTACCTCTTCCCACATCTCGATACCTGCTCCCGTATTGTCGGCAATAACACAGTTTGTAATTGTCAGATTGCTCTCGCCCCACAGTTTGATACCGGGGCCGCGATTGCCCGTGATATTGCACTTGGTAATGGTTGGGTTTGCGCCTGAGCAGTAGATTCCTTTGCCGGTAATAGTAAGACCGGCAAGCACACAAGTTGTATCTTCACCACTGGCAAATGTTACGGCCATACCCTCATCGCGTCCTTTTATTATAGTAGCTGCTACTACAGCGGGGTCATTTGGGTCCATTGACCTGACAATAAGGTTTTTGCCTCTTAAGTCTATTTTTTCATTATAAGTTCCCGGGTTTATTACTATTTCTTCATCATTATAGTCGGCCTCGTCTATAGCATCCTGGATAAAGCTATATTTTCTCCCTGTGGTAATATTCTGAACGGGCAAGGTCAGGTTAAGGGTATTGATTGGCACTGGGTCGGCGTAGATAGTAGAGCCGTACCGGTCGCGGACCTTTATCATCCACCAGGTTTCTTCGAACGGTAATGTTGTTATGATTTCAGTTGGTGGTGCTGGTGTATCGGAGATGATTTCATAATCCATTACACGGTGTGGATTCGAGCCGAACAGCAGTTGATATCCGACTGCATTTTCACTTTCTTCACATGTTAAGACCACACCATTGGCTTCTCCAACATCAACAGGGTCAAGAAGCGTGACAGGTTCAGGCAGCCTTCCAGGGAAGTTGGACTCGTCAAAAAATTCCATATAGCCATCGACTTGCGACCCTTCCCAGTGGAATCTGTAGATTTCTTCAAACGGAGTATGGGCCAATTGAAGGTTTTTACCCGGCCCGATGATAGACCAATATGCGCCAGCAACAAGTCCACCGTTAAATTGATTAAAATCGGGATACGTTAGAGAATTCCTGTACCACTGTGGAGGGGCGCCATGGTCGTTTACGGCAACTTGAACATTCAAAATACCGGGATAAAACATTGGTCCTGTTCCCTCGTATGTGTCTATCCAGCACTGTTCTCCATCAACCGAGCTTACCATATAGTCGAGAATACCTGCAGTATAGTCTCTGCAACGGCCGTCCACGAAAGTGACCCTGTTCACTGCATATCTGGCATCCTGGTATATCAGGTTCAGGCGCAGTGCAGCATCCATAGTAGGTTGTCCGCCTGTGCTGTGCCCAATCGTTTGAATGGGCTGATTATAGTTCGGCGCCACTCTTGACAGGTAAAGGGCAATCATATCGCCGCATTTGTAATAAGTTCTGTTCCCTTCAGAGCTGTCCGGTCCATATACCACACCAAAAACGTTGGCTTGCTCTGCCCATTCATCTGAACTCCAGCTCCCAGCACCATATACGCAATCTCCTCCGCCAAAATAGAACAACGAGGGCTTATTGGGGTCAAAAGTGCCGCTTTCAAAACCCATCCTGTTGCTGCCTAAGTCCGGGATTACCCAGACTTTGACTATATCAGGCAGGCTTTCATATTGGCCATCGTTTACAATAAGTTGAAATTCGCATAATTGAAGCGAGTCTGTTTGAGTAAAGCCGTCGATTGTTGGAGTAGCAGTGTTTGAGTCTGTAATTTCTAAAGCAGGGCCGGAAATCTGCTGCCAGTTATATTGCAATATGCCTGAGTTGTCCGGGTCGAATGAACCGGTTCCATCCAGAACAACCGGCTCGGTGTCTGTATAGCGAGGTAGTCCGGCCTCAGCAATGGGAATGTGACCGCTGCCTACAGTAATAAGGACATTATCCGGGATGCTATCGATGATTCCGTCGCTAACCACAATTTCGAATGTATAAACTCCATGCTCGGTGGGTGAGAATTTAGCTGTCGTTGCGTCAGTATCTTCTACGGTCACAGTTGGTCCGGCCACCTGAGACCAGCGGTAGGTAAGATTCGTGTTGCCGTCGGGGTCGTATGAGCTGTTTCCATCCAGTGTGATTAAGCCTGGGATATCAGTTGTTGATTGGTCGTCTCCGGCATCTGCGACAGGTCTTAGATTTCCATCGAATTCAGAGGCCCCTATATCAATTCTGCTGTGAATTAACCTGTCGTTTCCA
>CAZJIR010000245.1:0-4996 GCA_964546095.1 uncultured Pirellulales bacterium | reverse complement strand
AATCTTGAATTTGTAGCCGGGTTTGATAAACAAATCTGTTCTTCCGCCTTGGGCCTTGATTTGTGAGCCGGTAGCTATTGTCTCAAGGGTTCGTGTCGAAGTTGTACCGACAGGAATTATTCGAGCCCCTTTGCTTTTAGCTGCATTAATTATCCGGACGTTTTCCTCGTCGATGCTGAATTGTTCTTGATGAATTTGATGTTCTTCGAGATTTTCGGCGGTTACCGGCTTGAATGTGCCCGCTCCGACATGCAATGTTATATACGCAAAACAGATACCCGCCCGTTTTAATTGATCTATCAGGCTTTCCGTAAAATGCAGTCCGGCGGTTGGGGCGGCAACAGCGCCGGTATGCCGAGCGTAAACCGTTTGATACCGCAGCTCATCCACCCGGGCTGTGGCCGGGTCATCATCCCGCTTGATATACGGAGGCAGCGGTGGAAAACCTATTTTCTCGAGAACTGTTTTCGCATCGGCATCTGTCTTTAACTGCAATCGGCATCTGCCACTGGCCTGCTTTTCAAACAGCACGGCCTGGCAAAAGTCACATCTTTCTTTGTCCTTCAGGATAATAGAATCGCCCGTATTAAGTTTACGAGTGCCCTTTAGCATAACTTCCCATGCGCCGTTAAGACTTTGAGCAAGGAATAATCCTTCGAGTTTGCCGCCCGTGATTCGACGGGCGAAGAAGCGGGCGGGCATAACTTTTGTATCGTTCAGCACAAGACAATCACCTGGCAAAAGAAAATCTCCTATGTCACTAAATCGACTATCGATAATCTTCCCGGTGGCGCGATAGAGAACGAGCAGTCGTGAATCGCTGCGAACAGAGGCCGGGCGCTGGGCGACAAGCCCAGGCGGCAAAATGTAATTCAGTCTTTCCGTCTTCATAGCGAAACGTTATCAGACGACCGGCAAAATAACAAAAAAAATTTGGTTGAATAACAAGCTAAATTCGTGGGTTTGAGCACGATTGAAAAGATTCCTGACAAAGCAGCTTACTTTTAGAGACGATACAAACAGCACTAACTCAATCAAAGGAATAATTTTTCAAAGGTCTGTATCATGTCTTCAACAAAGTATTTCGAAAGGCAAGCAACTTCAATCGCAGTATTAGGCAGAGATGAACTTACACATCAAATCAGGAATTTCAAAGGCCGGTTTAAGCTGGATTTCCCCGAAGATTATCTTAAAAAACTCAGCATTGACAGGTTAAGACACATCCTTTTGGCTGCATCAATAAATGCAAAAATGCACAGGTAAGCAACTGCATCGAAACGGCCGGTCATCAGGCAAATTGGGAAAAAGCCCCCTTATTAGTACTAATACACCCCCTATTTAGCCGCGCGCGTCAACTTTTTCGGCTAATTTTCAATTTCCCACCAACAAGCTTTCCTGACATTGCGCAAATCCTCAATACCCGCTTCGCTCGTAGGTCTGACATGCTGAGCAGGGTGAGTACGGTCGCGTTGTTTTCCACCCTGTATCGTCTCAACACCTTTCCATTTTATATAGCCGCTGCCTCCATCTGCATAGGATACGCTGGTTCCATTACCGTGCCGGACCATAGGGTCGTCCCACCATTCCTGGTTGTTTTGATAAACAGCATAGCTGTCGGGAGTTACCCAGCCCTCATCAATAAAAACAATCCTCTTGGGGGAGTAACTAACCTGGTGTCTTCTTTTATTGACCAGCCTCCTTATAACATCAGCGTCACCTCTGCCCTGAGGATTATCTGGTTGAGGGCGACCATTCATAGAATCCATTGCAGCATACGTTACCATTTCACCCCGCATGCCGGTTGGACATGCGTAAAGTTTCAGGTTCGCACAATATGGCCATAAAGCACCACCTTTGATTTCATTCTTTTGTTGTTGTTCTGGTAGTTGTTCGCCGCCTCTGTAATTATCATGCCAGCACATGCCAACCCAGGGTTCCTCTCTGCGGCCGCTACTATACGTATGCGTATAACCTGCGTCACCACTAACAATCCTGTCATCGTTTTCATCTGAATACACAATCCATGCAAGAGTTAGTTGCTTTAGGTTGCTCAGACAGACCGCACGTTTACCCTGCTCTCTGGCTCTTTGTAGCGCGGGCATTAATATTGCCATCAGAAGCGCGATAATAGCAATTACCACCAGAAGCTCTATTAAGGTAAATCCTTTCCGCCTTTTCATAATAACACTCCCAACCACCTTTTGTTAGTTTGCCTTTTTACAAATCTTTTTTATATTGGCAATTTCTACTTTAATCCTCAACATGTCTCATCCAATCGAATCAGCAGTTTCCGCGCGTTAATACCCCAATCTGCCCCATACACCCTTCTGAACTCTTTCCAAATCCTCAAATTCCTCATCGGTCTCAGGGGCCAGGTGGTGTAGCGGATTGGCCATTTTGCCGGTTTGTATGGTTTTTAAGCCGCTCCACTTCAAGTAACCGACAGATCCGTCCGCATAGGAGGCATTCGTGCCGTTACCGTGCCGGACATGAGGGGGGTCCCACCACTCAGCAATTTCGTAGTTAACGGCATAGCTGTCTGGTGTTACACGGCCCTCATCAAGAAAAACCATTCTTTTTGACGGGCCTGGAACAGAAATTTCCGTCCTCTTCTTAATCCACAAAACCGTCTTGCCTACTCTTACACCCACGTTACCACTGGCATGGCGAGTTCCCGACCTGTAAAGGCCGTTCATGGAATCGACAATGGTGTATGTCCGCATCTCTCCACGAATCCCCGTTGGGCATTGATAGAGCTTAGTATTTTTGCAATACGGATAAAGCGCTCCGGCTTTTATAGCTTGCAACTGTACTTGCTCCACTAATTGTTCCCCAGTCTGGTAACCGGAGGCGCAATCGTCGCCTGTCCACCATAACTCATCCCTATGATGAGCGCTTGTTGGCATAGGTGCCCGTCCATCAGCCCCCTCACATGCCTCACCATTCACAATCTTGTCGTCGTTTTCATCGGCATAAATAATCCATGCAAGGCCCAACTGCCTCAAATTATTCAGACAGGCCGCACGCTTGCCCTGCTCCCTGGCCCTGTTTAACGCAGGCATCAATATTGCCATTAACAATGCGATAATAGCAATAACAACTAAAAGCTCTATCAGCGTAAAGCCTTTTTGTTCGTCCATAGTAACACTCCCGACAACTTTTTTCGCTATTTTACTTATTGACAAATCCGTTTTATGGTTATTTTTTAATAGTCCTTATAATGTCTCATCCACGTCGGCCATGTCTCCGGTTCAACGCCGCCTGCCACAGTCCAGGGACCACGCATCTGAAAGTTACGGCTCCACTTGAGCGTCCACAATTCCTTAAGCCCAACCTTTCTAACCGTCCAATCCGCAAAAAGAGAGTTTACAAAGCCATTGTGCCGGTCGACACAGACACGGTTCATCTCATTTGAATTGGGGGTATCCCCCGGCCCGGCACCAGTTTGTGGAGGCTGGTCGTTTTCCCTTGGCCAGGAATCAACCCACCAGCTACCCGTAAAGACCGGAATATCATTTGCCCCCCTGACATTAGGAGTATGCCAGTGTGCCTCGGCCGGCGTCCGGCCCCAACCGTCTGTTCTGTTGGCGGCCTGAATAGATGCAGGTAGATTTAATATCCAGCCATTCAGACCGTAGCTGCCTATATCGTCACCGTTTTCCCAGGCTACATTGGTCCAGCCTCTCAGCGGGATGCCTCCATCTGGTAGCGGTTTTGTGGCCTGTGGACAAAGCCACATCTTCGTATCCTTGGAATAGGGCCTCATCGTTTCCCGCCAGAATTCACCGGAACCCGCACTGCCGCGTGAACCATTCAACTCGCCGGTAAAGAAATAGCCATCGTTATCGCCACAATACATTGCAAACATCAGCCCCCACTGTTTCAGGTTCGCCAAACAAGCCGAAGTTTTAGCTTGTTCTCTAACCCGTTGTAATGCAGGCATCAGAATTGCCATAAGAAGCGCGATAATAGCTATTACGACCAAAAGTTCTATAAGAGTAAATCCCCTTCGCTCATCCATAATAATAGTCCTTACTAAATTTCCTTCGATACTGTTTTTTTTGCGATTATTTAAAAATCCTTAAAAGATTTCATCCATTGAGGCCAGTCACCAGGCATTACATTCCCGGCCATAGTCCAGGGACCGGTCGTAACAAATGTTCGATGCCACCTTAAAACCCATAATTCTTTAAGTCCGGCCTTTCTGACGGACCAATCCAGAAATGCCATGTTTATAAATCCATCATGCCGGTCAATGCAGATACGTCTCATGTGCTGCTCGCTCGCCCAGGCCATGTCCTGTACATCAGGCGGCGTATCCCTGTCCGTCGGGAACACATTGAACCGCAGGGCATCCATAAACAAAGGCACAAAGCCGGCACCTTTCACATTCGGAGTCCTCCAGTTATTTACCGTCTCAAAACCTTCATAAACTGAAGCCGTACCTGCGGGGGGGTCTTCCACCCAGCCGTTTATCCCATAGCTGCCATATTCACCATCGTCGTCATAACCATCGCCCCAGAATCTACCCCAAGCTGAAAACACATTCAATTCGGGCGCTTGAACGCCATTCTCATCGACTATGGGATTCATAGCAGTAGGGCAACACTTAATTTTTTTATCATTCTTATAATATGGCCTCAGAGCATTAAACCAATGATTTGTATGTCCTGGGTGGGTGGAAGTGGCCACGCCCGCCTGGAATTTCCCGCCGTGGTCCTGGGTGTACATAGAAAAATAAAGTGTCCACTGTTTCATGTTCGCTCGGCAAGCAATGGTCTTTGCCTGCTGTTTGACCCGTGCCAGAGCCGGCATTAATATTGCCATTAACAATGCGATGATAGCAATTACAACAAGTAGTTCAATCAGGGTAAAACCTCTTCGCCTTTGCATAAACTTACCCTTTCCTTTAGACCTTGTTTTTAAACACTTTCACTTCACTAACCAAGATTGAATCAAGGCAGTTTATACCCCTTTAGTGTTGCTTAACCTGCTT
>CAZJIR010000244.1:0-5006 GCA_964546095.1 uncultured Pirellulales bacterium | reverse complement strand
AAACCACCAGTGTACGAGTCATTCCCGTTCCCGGCAAAAGGCAGGGAGATATTGTTCATTTCGGAGGCCTGCTTGGTTCAGCGCCTATTATGAAAGTATCGAAAACCGCCTCACCGAAATTCATAGCCCGCTGCGGGCGAATACCTTCGCCAATACAGTCCTTGCGAAACTGAACAACAATGCAGGCTTGACAAGTAAGTCCAATAAGAATTTCAAAAACATTCATATAAAATTATCCGCTGTGTTGAGAAATGGGTGATATTGCTTATAGAATGGATATTTTTACTTGAATGGAAAAATTTTCTTGACTGACAATCAAGTTTATGTTATTTCTAACGTTATATCACACGTTTGATATATACACTGTTGTTGAAATTTGTAATATAATGTCAATGATACAAGTAACAGTCAAAGATTTAGCAAAGAGACTGAGTCTGCACTATACGACGGTTTCAAAGGCTCTTCGCGGCCACCCGGACATTAGTGTTTCGACAAAGAATCGCGTCCTTTCACTGGCAAAGGAATTAGACTATCATCCGAACTCGATTGCCAAGAGCTTAAAGAAACAGGCGACCTCTACAATTGGGATAATCGTACCTTCAATTAAAATCGATTTCTTTTCCGCCGTTATTAGTGGTGTTGAAGAGGTGGCCTATGAGCAAGGATTTAACACGGTGGTCTGTCAATCCAATGAGAATTCCGAGCGGGAGGCCATTCATGTCCGTACGTTGATATCCAGCAGGGTAGATGGTGTGCTGGTTTCTGTGAGCCAGTCGACAACATCAGGTGCACATTTCAGAGCACTTCAAAAACAGGGAATCCCTCTGGTGTTTTTTGACCGTGTCTGCGAAGACGTTGAAGCCGACAAGGTGGTTGTGGACGACTATGGTGGGGCAGTTCAAGCCGTGCGGCACCTTATCCAATTCGGATACAGAAGTATTGCTCATTTGGCGGGACATAAGAACACCTCTATCGGCAGAGAGCGGTGCAGGGGATATATGAATGAGCTCGAGCGAAATGGAATTGCCATCGATGATGAATTAATAATTTACGGCGGTTTGCAAGAGAAGGATGGGATTGCAGCTTTTGGTGAATTACGCTCTCTTAGCAAAATGCCCGAGGCGGTATTCACTGTTAACGACCCGGTTGCAATTGGCATATACAATGAAATCAAACGTCATGGCCTGGAGATTCCGCGAGATGTAGCTTTGGTTGGCTTTGGAGATGTGAAATTATCGTCCTATCTCGACCCGCCTCTTACGACGGTTGTGCAATCTCCCTATAAAATTGGCAAGGCCGCGGCCGGAATGCTCCTGAGACGAATCGAGAATCCGGGAATAGAAACAGAAGTGGAAGTGATAGAAACAAAATTAATTATTAGAGAATCGGCATAATCTGCACAGGTAGTAACACGTTGGGGCACCGGATGGTTTAAACCAAAAGGCCGATGGATACGGACAAGTGAAAAAGGTTGTTAAAAAAAGGAAGTGTAAAATCGTTGCATATATCAAGAGGAGAGCGAATATGAAAACGAAAGCCTTTACACTAATCGAATTGTTGGTAGTAATCGCAATAATCGCAGTATTAATGGCGATTTTAATGCCCTCTTTAAGAGCAGCCAAAGACCATGCCAAGCGCATACACTGTGAAGCCAATGTAAAAACATTATCACTGGGATGGCTGATGTACAAAGATGATAATGATGACAAATTAGTTCGCGGCCACAGCGGTACTACATGGCAGCCGGATGATTGGGCGCATAGCGCGCAGGGCGTTCAAACTCTCGAAGAAAAACTGGAAGCTATAAGAGATGGTGCACTTTTCTCCTATGTGGGCGAGGCTGTGGAAGTATATCGCTGTCCCGCTGATGAAAGAATAAGAAAACTGGATGAATTTTGTTATCGAAGCTTTTCCATAGCCAACGGTGCAAATGGAGAAGACTGGCCAGGAACTCACATTCCAGCCAGGTTATATTCCGATATAAGAAGCCCTGCCACTAAGTATGTGTTCATTGAGGACATTGACCCAAGAGGAGACAATGTGGGTTCCTGGCAAATGAATTTCGGCCCAATAAGCTTCATTGATCCAGTGGCGATGTGGCACAATGAGAGGACTACTTTAGGCTTCGCCGATGGCCATTCGGATATGCAAAGATGGGGTGATAGATCTTTTATTGATTGGAGCAAACAGGCGATGTACGAGGGAGGAAGCTTTCAATTCAATTTTAATCCTCCAGTTGATGAGCGGGAAGACCTCGAATACTTGGCCAAGGGATTTCCCTGTAGGTCTCATGATTAAAACCTGCACTGGATAAAATTCCAAACTCTGACAAGCAACATTCGAGAAATATCTCTATAGTGTTTGTCTTTTTCGGATTTCTTTAACAAAAAATAACATACGAGTCCTCCGAAATCCTCATAATTGACAAATTGGCCTTTTGCTGGTATTATAGACTATACAGGCACTCCATTAAAAAAGGTAAAACATAAAATTGATGGAACATAATATTGCTTTTGAGCATCTTATTTGTTAGTTTAACAATAAATATAAAAGGGGCATAACTCAGACCATTTTTTTCATAGCTTATTAAAATGCTTATTACCGGAAGGGGAAGATACCAATGAAAAGAAGAGCTTTTACACTAATCGAGTTGTTAGTAGTAATCGCAATAATAGCTCTCTTAATGGCGATTCTAATGCCCTCTTTGAGACTGGCCAGAGACCAGGCATATGCTATTCGCTGCGTCAGTAATTTAAAAGCCCTGACATTATCCTGGATGTTGTACAAGGACGACTATGATGGAAAAATTGTCGGCGGCCACGTTGGAGGAAGCCAGGGTGGTACTCTGCTGGACTGGGTAGATGTCCCACCGAGCGGTACAGATGACCCGATAGAGCTAAAAAAGCAAGGCACAAGAAACGGCCTACTTTGGCCTTATGTGAAGAACATCGATGTATATCGCTGTCCCGGTGACCTGAGGAAAAATCGGCAACCCCAGTTCGCATTTCGCAGTTATTCCATAGCCGGCACCATGTTCGGAGAAGAAAGATTCTCTAGCTGGAGCAGCAGAGCCCTATGGACATACGAAGAAATAAAAAATCCATCCCTCAAATACGTCTTCGTAGAGGAAATCGATCCGAGGGGTTACAATTTGGGTTCCTGGGTCATGGAACCCGAAGGAGCCCGCTGGATAGACCCATTGGCTATCTGGCATAACAAAAGAAGCACTTTCTCATATGCAGATGGAAGTGCTGAAAAGCATAGATGGGTCAACCAGTTAACTATGGACATGGCGAACATGGCAGCAGAAGGTGACGAAAGCGCGTTCGATCAGACTCCCCCCCCCGATGAACGTGATGACATCGAATTTATGCATAAAGGCTATCAATTATGGTCTGTTACTCGAAGTTACCAAAATCGACACTAATTTAACTTTAGCAAAATCTCTACGACCATGTCAAAACATGTCCGTGTCTCCTCCACGTATACACATGGTGCCGCCAGTCCTGTAAAAATGACTTAGCTTTTACTCTTACCCAACACCATAAACTCCCAGGCTTCTTATCCCCCCACCAAAATGTTGCTATCTACAAATTGATATGCTACGATACGGCAAGAATATATTAGCGGTATAAATTAAATAAATTGATTGTACTCATATAACATTGTCTCGTTCAGGCGAATCTTTTGGACATAAAGCGCAATAAAGAACAACGTGTCGACTTGGAAAGAGAATCTAAGAAATGCTCGATTTTTTCGAACAACCGTGGACATTAGTGGGCGGAGCGGTACTTATCTTATTTGGAGTTCTGACCTTCCGCAGTGTTTGGCCGGAAAAACGACACTGGTGGCAATGGCTGCTTCCGGCCTTTGTCGCTGTAGCCGGCTTTGGTTTAGACCTACTCGTACAAACCGATTTGGAGAAAATCAACTCCATCATAAGAACAGGCATAAAAGCCGTCCAGGAAGAAGATTTTAATACAATTGAAGCCATTTTAGCCGATAACTACAGCGACTCATCTCATGACACGAAAGGGCATTTGCTAAATCTCTGCAGGCAGAAGCTAACACCCTCTCTGGTCGAGAAAAACAAAAAGACCGCTTGTTTAGTGGAATTATCGCCCCCAAAAGCAACTGCAACTGTGTTTATGCTGACAACTTTCAACAAAGACAGTTACATATCCCAAAACTACAAGTCATTTATATTCTCAGAAATAAAACTTTACTTCCAAAAACAGCCCGATGATACATGGCTAATTAACCGCGCTGAAATAATCGCACTCGATAAACAGCAGGTCAACTGGAGCCACGTCAGATAAATAAAGCATATAAACTGAAAGCTTCCAACACATTCAGAATGGAAAAATCAGGAGGGGACAAATACTCTCTATAAAGATAAAAGATAGATAGTCAAACGCCCAATATCGAAAAAATTTGGAACCGAAAACACATTATCCTTGTCCGCATGTGGTATGAGACCCATTTTAATATAATTACCGAAAGTCGCTACTTTAATTGACCGATAGGAGGAGGGTGCAAGGACCTATCGACTCTCTATTTGAAAAAAATTGAAGATGATGTTTACCAAACTTAAAAAACACAAATTCACCTTAAAGCCTAAGCTGTTTACCATTCGTTGGTATCCAAGCAGCAGAAGCTGTGTGAACCCAAGCAGTCGAAAGGTCAAACCTCAGCAAATGCCACCATTAATGGTTCGCAAGGCTGAGTGGCGCCGCTAATTTCTAACAATTTTCTTTCATTCCTAATCCCGAATTTATACGGAATATACATCACTACCGAAGCTCGACACCGAATAATTCTCAGGTACACAATAACAAAACAATCGGGGCCTATACCGATTTGGTATAGGCCCCGAGACGGTCAAAAAACAACCATTAGATCCTGGCTCAGGTCTGTCTCGATTGAGAAAGGACCTGTCAAGATTCATCGGTTTACTGAAGGCTGAGCCTCACATTGTCAATTGCGAGCCAGCTATCACTTGCTTC
>CAZJIR010000243.1:0-5066 GCA_964546095.1 uncultured Pirellulales bacterium | reverse complement strand
AGACTCGCCATAAAGAGTGAAGGATATCAGGTGCTTGTTGTCACTATAGCAAGCAATATGGACAGGTTGGGAATATGCTAACATGCCTCTAAGTTGCCGGTAGTATGATCCCTGGCTCACATTGTGGGCAAAGACCTTGATGCGCTGCGGATCTTTAATCACGAAAGAGTCGAAAGACTGTATATATTTCTTCTCTTCTGTGTTTAGTATGCTATTTTGTAGTGTAGTATCGCGAATAAAATAGTTAAGTGCAGAGCGGGGGTAACTAATCTCAATACGAGTGCAGGTGCTTATGTCCGGTGGTGAAAAGTTCAGAAGGCATCCGGGGCAAAGCAGCAGTACGACAAATGTTAGAAGACATAGGAAAATAAATATAATTGTGAATCTGTTCATAATTTTATCCTCTCGCTTTGAATTCTCGCAGCAGAACTTTAATAGGTATAAGAACAACGCTTTTATGGTGATATTATAAAAGATTGAAAGTTAGTTGTCAATCTTTATGAACGAGTCGCCGGGTTTGGTTTGTCTGCCGTTAGTGAAGTCTTTGAAGTCCATGAGCGGTGAGCCGGCGGGTTTGATTTTTTTAATCTTTAACGCGTTTGTGCCGCAGATGATATTTAGATTTTCGTCGAGCATACCTATAGATAAGTCCGAAGGGTTCGAGGTTTCAACAACTTCCGCCATTGTTATATTTACGCGTGTGGATTTACCTGTTTTTTTAGACAGGTAATTTGCCGATGCGCCGGGCCAGGGCCAGAGGCCTCGTATTTTTCTTTCGAGGATTTCGGCAGGCTCGGTAAAATCAATAAAGCCATCGGACTTTTTCAGCTTCGGCGCGAGGGTTGCCCCGGAGTGGTCCTGCTCGGTATAGGTGACAGTATTATCAGCGATTCGGTCGATTGTCTGCAATAACAATGGCGCTGCAAGTTGCGCGAGTTTATCGTGGAGAGAGCCGGCTGTTTCGTCGGGAGCGATATGGGTTTTTGATTGCGAGAGGATACTGCCGGCATCCATCTTTTGGGCTAGTGTGATTATACTTATGCCGGTTTCTGTTTCGCCGTTAATTATTGCCCAGTTTATCGGTGCGGCGCCGCGATATTTCGGGAGCAAAGAGGCGTGGACATTTATAGCGCCCTTCGGTGGCAGGTTTATAAGCTCGTTACCGATTTTCTGGCCGAATGCGATTACAACAATCAGGTTGGGTTTATGGTCGGCTATTTTCTTTATAATATCCGAGGCGTTTGCATTTTCTGTCTCGATGAAAGGTATCGAATGGGTATTTGCCCAGCGGGCTACGGGGGTGGGGTTTGGTTTTCTGCCCCTTCCGGCCGGGTGTGGAGGCTGGGTTACGATGAATTGCAAACTATGGCCTGACTGCGCCAAAGCAGTCAGGCATTCGATGCCGAATTCGCCGCTACCAAGAAAAGTTATGTTCATAACGAAAATTAAAAAATCAAAAGTTAAAAAGCAAAATTACATATTAAAATTAAAAAACTATCCCTGTCCTCTGATATTTAATCTGCTCGTTTGCTTACTTTGTATGTTTTTCCGTAAGTTTCTTCAGTTGTCTTCGATGTGCAATTCTGGCGGTCTGGCCCATACGGTTGACGATAGTCATTCCCTCGATATGGTCGTACTCGTGCTGGAGGGCTTTTGCGTAAAGTCCTTCGGCCTCTTCCGTAAATTCGTTGCCGTCAAGGTCAGTGGCGGTGACTTTGCATTTTTTATATCGCCGGATTTTTGTAAAAACGCCGGGCACGGAAAGACACCCTTCATCCATTGAGCCAAGCTCGCCGTCGGTTGTAACGGTCGGGTTTATATAGGCCCTGACATTTTCCATGGTTCCGTTGAGTGAGATGATAAACAATCTCAGTGACACTCCAACCTGAGGCGCCGCAAGGCCAAGTCCCTTGTTTTTGAGCATGATGTCGGTCATTTTCTCTACGAATCTGCGAATATTATCATTGATTTCATCGACCTGCTCGGCGCGTTTGGCCAATACTTCGGCGGGGTAATGTGTAATTTTGCATTTTTCGATATCAATCATTTTTGACCTTTTATATTTCGCTTTGTGGTTATTGGTCATCGAATTCATCGCCGGAGAATGTATTGCCGAGATAAGATTTTCTGACGATTTCGTTTCGGACAATCTCGGCGGGCGAGCCAGCCCCTATTACTCTGCCGTGGTCGATGATGTAGGCTTTGTCGACCACTTCAAGCGTTCTCTCGACGTTATGGTCGGTAACGAGAATACTAACACCGGAAGCGACAAGTCTGCGGATTTCGTGCTGTAAATCCTCGACGGCAATCGGGTCAACACCGCTGAACGGCTCATCCAAAAGAACCAGCGATGGGTCGGTAACCATGGCCCGGGCGATTTCAAGTTTTCTTCGCTCGCCACCGGAGAGGAATCTTCCCTGGCTGTTGGCGACTTCGGTGAGCGCGAAGCGCTCAATGAGCATATCCGCCTTGTAGTTGCGCTGGGCTTTGGTGATGGACATCGTTTCCAGAATCGCATAAAGATTGTCTCGGACACTGAGCCGCTGGAAGATGCTGGGTTCCTGAGAGAGATAGCCGATACCAAGTCGTGCTCTTTTGTACATAGGCAGCTTTGTGATATCCCTGCCTTCAAAAACGACCGAGCCGCTGTTCGGGGTAATCATTCCCATAATCATTCGAAAAGATGTGGTTTTGCCGGCTCCGTTTCTTCCGAGAAGCCCGACGATGCTGCGTTGTTCTATTTGAATATATACTTCGTTAACAACAATTCGGCCGGAGTACTTTTTTACCAATCCACGAGTTTCAAGAAGGGTTATGCTTACCATTTATCGTATCTCGTTATATATAAATTTCCCGTTTTGCATTTTGTTCGCGATATTATAACAGCACCAACGACTAAAGGAAACGGTCTTTTTTAAGTATGTCGGGTGTGAGCAATGTAAATCCTGTTTTTTGAAAAGCCAATAAATATTCTGGCATTTTTACGACATTTTTGCTATTAAGTACTTTTCTTCATAAAAAAGCTGATGTTATTTACTCAAAGGCGCGTATGTTCGCGGTCGTAAGCGATATACATTCGAATATTGAGGCTTTGACCACAGTGCTGGCTGACATTGAAAAACGGGGCATAAAGACTATTTATTGCCTTGGTGACGTGGTCGGCTATGGGCCAAATCCCAAGGAATGTCTTGACCTGATAATAGAGAAGTCCAAATGGTGCGTCTTGGGCAATCACGATTACGCGGTTTTCTATGAGCCGACAAATTTCAACTATGGAGCGGAACAGGCGAGTTTCTGGAGCCGAGAAGTTCTGGAGACGGAAGAAGAAAAAAAGTACCGTAACAAGCGCTGGAGCTTTTTAGGTGGGCTACCGATGCGGCGTACATTAAACGGCAAACTTAAAAGCAAATCTATTGCGATAGATTTTGTTCACGCTTCACCCAGAAGACCGATTAATGAGTATATCTTTCCTGATGATGTTTATACCAATCCGTTGAAGGTTCGGATGCTTTTCGAGCGGGTTAAAAACATTTGCTTTGTGGGTCATACGCATATGCCCGGCGTGTTTCTTGATGAGCCGGATTTTTATCTGCCGGCGGAGCTTGGCGATGTTTATCCAATTGTCGATAACGAAAAAGCGATTATAAATATCGGCTCGGTCGGGCAGCCGAGAGATAAGGACAACCGTGCAAGCTATGCGTATGTGGATGAGAATAAGGTGTATTTTGTACGCCTGGAATACGATTATAAAGCTACTATGAAAAAAATAATGGCAATCGACCAGTTAGACAATTTCCACGCGGAGCGGCTTCAGAATGGAAGATAAACTCGTTTCTTGATGCTCGATGCTTCCGCTCCGTCTAAAGCCGGACTGCGGCGGACAAGCGATACTCGTAAGAGACGGAAGATGCAGGATATAAGATTATGAGAGCGATTTTGATATTAATTGTTGTTGGCTTTGTTGTTTTTTGCGGTTGGCTTATTGTCGAGTCCGGATTTTTTGAATGCTCGACGCAAAGCACAGAATCCTGCATTCTGTTGCAAAGTACTACCGGCGGTCAGGACAACGCTGCCGTAGATGCGCCTGAAAGTGAGGCTCCTCGGATTAGCGTTGATGATTCGATTATTTTCGGGGCTGACAGTGCGCTGGCTGAAAGCATTACGCTTGGCTCGGCAGACCCTAACGGTGGTTATAAGTTCGAGCTGGAGCTAAGCTCGAAAGGCGCCGGCGTCAGAAAAGCCACCTTCAGCAAATTCGATGACCGTGATTATAAAAATCCTCAGCCGCTGGTAATTCTGTCGCCTGCTATGAAACCGGGCGGCGGGGAAGTTTTATCAATGGCTAATACAAACCTGATATTTGTTCAGCAAAAGCAGCAATTGCCTCTGGACAGACTCCACTGGAGCAGTTTCGGTAAAGAAACCGAAGGGGACGGCTCTCAGACGGCCCGCTTCGAGGCGATTGTTAAAGTTATGGGTACGAACGAGCCGGCGATGAAGCTGGTTAAGACTTACAGGATTTTTCCCGACAGCTATCTTTTAGATTGCGGGTTGACAATCGAGAATCTTCTGGATTCGGAACAAAAAGTGAGTTTCAACCTGGCCGGTCCTGGAGGACTGAGCAGAGAGGGCTTCAGGGCCGATATGAGAAAGGTCGTGGGGGGCTTTAGAGAATCGGACGGACAAGTCAGCAGTGTAAGACTTACCGCGAGAAAACTCGGCAAGGCGAGAAGTCTCGAAGACAGGCGGCTGGCTAAATCAGGCGTGAACTTTCTTTGGGCCGCCGCGGTTAATAAATATTTTGCGGCAATAGTAGTACCGATGCCGGACGAGGGTAAAGATTATTGTGACTGGGTGGCGGACAAGGTGGGCCGATTTTATAATCCTGATGGAGACAAAAGAGCCGACAGCGGTGATGAGGCGATAGGTTTGGATTTGATGATTAAACCGAACGTCCTTGCCGCAAAGGACCAGGCAGGCGGTTCAAGGGCGTATAATTTCCAGTTGTATATTGGGCCTAAGGATAAAAGTCTTTTCGATAAGAACGAGCAGTATCGAGAATTGGG
>CAZJIR010000242.1:0-5075 GCA_964546095.1 uncultured Pirellulales bacterium | reverse complement strand
AGTAATTATGAACTGAAGGGCTATAATCATTTGGCTGTTTATTTACTGTTGGGATTGTTGATGCAAGGGAGCTGTCTGGGATATGCTTTACATATTCGGGAAAGGTTCTTTGAGGCATTTTCTGTGCCGGCGGCCTCCGAATACCCAAACATTATTCCGGGTGACCGGATATTGGTGGATAAAACTGCTTACAAAAGGAACAATCCTCAAAGAGGTGATATTGTTGTATTTCATCCTCCGAACGAGAACTGGCGATGGAACTACATTAAGAGAGTTGTCGCTGTTGCCGGAGATACGGTGGAATTTAAAGACGGCCGGCTCTATATCAATGATGAAGAACTTCCGTGTGAGGAGCTTGCACCGTCGGTACTGGACGATATAAGAATCAAGGTCAGGGGGGAACCGTTAGAAGGAGAAGTTTTTGAAGAAATCAATGGAGATGCTAAATATAAAATCTTCCTGGCGAAGTTTCCTCATAAACAAACTTCACCTGATTTTGCAAAAACAACAGTTCCCGAACATCACTGTTTCGTTGTTGGCGACAATCGTAATCTCTCCCTGGACAGCAGACATTTCGGTTCTATTGCGCTGTCGACAGTGATAGGCAGAGCTGATTATATTTATTGGCCGGGGAAGGACTGGTCTCGATTCGGGAAAATAAAAAACTAAAAAAGCTTCGCATCACAAGAAAGAGCAACAGGACAATTGATGGCCGAAGCCCGCCGGGAAATATTGACAGTAGAACATTTTTATACCGAAACCAGCTTTTTGGTTTGTCTGGCCCATGTACTGATATACTATGAGTCAATAGAATTTACCGGTATTCTATGGTTATTGCTCCGGACGGGGACGTTGAAGCTGTTTTCTTTATAATCTCAATAAAAAGCCCAAGCATAAAAGTTGTAGGCCATACCCGCCTGCTTCGCTCCAGATTTTCTTCACACCATGGCAAAGCCAATGGTACCGCAGCTGCTTCTTCCTCTATGCCTTCAAGTTTGCTGGCCAACCGGCTAAGAACCTGTGAAATTCGTACCGGCGGTTTAACAACTTTTACTTTGCCGCGTTTTCCTTTGCATGCTCTGCTTGAACCGACTATATAGTATTCTCTACACACCAGCGGTCTTTGCTTATAAATGAGACATACCCCCTTGTAGAGAAAAGGACAATCCAGCTTCAAACTTTCATACCAATTCGCCACTTTTTTAATATCAAGCTCAACATCTGATGATGTTGACGCAGCTATCGGTTTGGGAAGTTTTTTGCCGATAATACGTAACTCTTTGAGTGTAAAGGGATTAGATAAGCAAAATTATTTTAAGTATTATGGAAAGTTAAAATACGTGTGCAGAACTTATAGCTATTTTTCGCATGATTGCAGTATTATTTTCTGCTGCGTTTCAGGCTTTGCAAGATTCTTTTCCCTCATCCAAAATGCCTCCGGTACCGATACCGGCACGATGTAACGACAACAAGCACAGCAGCCTTTATGACAGGGAGTGTTTTCTCCCTGCTTGCGTATTTCTTTAACTACTATATCGACGATTTTTTCGCAAACCTCCTGTGCCGGTGGTACGATATCGGCCAATTTTGTCTGTTTCTCATTGATACCAAAACAGATACGCACAGGTTTACCAAGAATATCAATCTCAAAAGCAATGGTCTTTCTGTCCCTGTTGCAGTTACTTGCCTCCGATTCACTCAACACTATTATAGGCTGTTGGCTCAACCGCACTGCTCCTTTCGCTCAAATACAAATTAAAATTGAAAAGCCGAAGAGTAAACCGCTTAGAATTTTGACTCTCGATTTTACAAAATGCTCAGCGAAATTATAATAGTAATTCCGGATTTCCCATATCAAAATCGTTCGGCTACGCGTCTGGCTTGTATCTCCTAATATTCCCATTTATCGTAAAGTTTTCCCTGTTCCTCCAGATTCACTGCCACAATAATACCAAAACTTTCCTGAGAAAGTCAAATTCTATGTGGCATTTTTGGGTCAAATTTACCTGCGGAGTGGCTGGACATCCCAAATTTCGCTTTCTAACATGCTTTCGCAACGATATCAGTGCGTATTTGAGCTACTCCTCCTCTAAAGAACACTTTTCCAGCAACTTCTTACATTTTCCTGCCTTATATGATTAAGGTGTACCCCATTATAAATTCATTCTTTGTCGGGCAAATCCGGTTTTCTTCTGAAAAGGGGGAAAGTGTCCTCTGACGTAAAGCCGATAGATGATTGGGCTGCGGGTCATAATCGTTTGCCAGACAGGTTGGGACTTTCAGCGATTTGCTCAAAATAGCAAAAGAAATTGTTTTTGGAACATAAAGTAATTATTGATAATGCTTTGTAAGCGGGGTATAATAGTGTCGTTTTATAAATAATATAATACTATCATAATTTTGGAGGTTCATAACTATGTTGCTCTGGGTTTTCAGAAGTATTTTCATTGTCGTTGTTTTAGCGGTCCTTTTTGTTAATGCAAGTTCTGAGGTTTTTACGGAAGCTGAGAATTCACCCAGTTGGTGGACGGTAGTCGTTAGTGGTGTGGCTATGGCGGTGTTTGTTTTTCTACTGGACATTTTTACACCTAAGAAAAAACTCAGCGCCCTGGCCGGGGTCTTTTTCGGCCTGATAGTTGGGATAATTATCAGCGGGGTATTAGCCTACCCAATAGATATGATTGCCGATTCTTATAAAATTAAATTGATTCTGGTGGATGAGGCAATCGCGGCTATCAAGTGGATGCTTGGAATATGTATATGTTATCTTACTATCAGCACTGTAATGCGGACCAAGGACGATGTGCGTTTTGTTATACCTTACGTTGAATTTGCCAAGCAGACGAAGGGCGCGCGGCCGTTGATTCTGGATACATCTGCAATTATTGATGGGCGGATTGCGGATTTATGCCAAAGCAGACTGTTTGATGCTCCATTGGTTGTTCCACGTTTTGTGCTCAATGAATTACAGCTTATAGCGGATTCGGCTGACAAGCTCAAGCGTAACCGCGGCAGGCGAGGACTTGATATACTTAACAAGATGCAGTCAAATTCCAACATTGACGTGGAAATTGATGACACTATGGTTCCTGAGGTCCAGGATGTCAAAGGTGTTGACCAGAAGCTGGTTATGTTTTCCAGGGCCTGTAACGGGCGGCTGGCGACCACCGACTATAACCTCAGCAAGGTTGCACAGGTGCGTGAAGTTGATGTGGTGAATATAAACGATTTGGCCAATTCGCTGAAAGTGGTTGCTTTGCCCGGCGAGACGATGGAAGTTAAGATAATAAAGCCCGGTGAGGAGGTCGAGCAGGGCATCGGTTATCTGGACGACGGGACGATGGTTGTTGTTGAAGGCGCCCGTAATAAAATCGGCAGGGATTTGCTTATCAGCATAACAAGTTCGCTTCAGACCTCGGCGGGTAAGATGATTTTCGGTAAGTTCGAAGGATTTGTGCAGGATACAGGCTCAAACAATCGGCGAAGACCATACAAGAGACCGGCCGAAGTACGTGCATCAGGAGACAATAATAGCTAAGGGTACGGCTTCACAGAGGCGAAACTAAGATTTTTTTTAGTTTGGAAAACCGAAAACCGGGCGAGGCAAGAGGCAATCTCTTTTTATTTTCGCGGTCTTTATTTAGACTTCGAAAGGCATTTCAGGAAGACTGCTATTACTGATATGTTTCCGAGAGCGAATAAGGGCCAGTAGAAATACGATTTGTAGTCCGGCTCTGTGACATGCGGGCCGGGAGTGCAAAAAGAGACCACCACAATAACCGTTGCAACAAAGAAAGCAAGCCAATCAAATCGTGTGACTTTGACAGGTCTGCCGCGAGCATCTCTATATAGTATAACTGCGGCAAATATGAGCATTGTGATTGAGATAAGAACGGGGTAAAGGACTGCAGAAGCCCAGGTGATTGGTATTAGAAACAGTATGTCCCAGTCCATAATCGAAGCGGGCCAGTCGAGAAGTACCTTGAGCCAGACATAGTAGAAGATGTCCCAGATTGCAAAGATGGTTAGGAAATAAGCGACTCGCTGCCGGCGATTTCGGCCGAACAGCCAGGCGCCGGTGAAGATTAAAACTATTGTAGCAGCTTCCCTGCCGATTTCGGTTATTAAAAAACGCTTCCAGGATGGCCCAGTACCAAATACGTTTAGCGGAAAGGTGAAACCATCAGGATGAAAGATTGCGCGAAGATAAACAACAACAGCGGCTTCGATGTATGCAAAGGCGATGCTGAAAACAATGACGATACAGAATTGTTTGATGGTTGTTTTCAGTGGTTCGGTGAGTTCATCCGTTGAGTTCTTTTGTGTGCACATATTGTTATAATTTTTGCAATTGTTTTAGGAGGGCGGGAATGGCTTTAGATTCGGGGACTATTGAGACTCTTCGGCCTTTGCGGTAGATGTAGGCTTTATTCTTCGCGGCGCAAAGAGCAATATCGGCATCGGCGGCTTCGCCGGGGCCGTTGACGATGCAGCCCATCACGGCAATGCGAAGTGGTTTGTCGATGTTACGTATAGCTTTTTCAACCTGACGAGCCAATTTGATAACATCAATTTCAGCACGAGCGCAGGTTGGGCAAACTATCAGTTCCGGACTCGAACGTTCGTAAAGGCCCAATGCGATTAAAATCTGTTTTGCAATATTTGTTTCCAGAACCGGATTACCGGCGGCGCTTACCCTGACAGTGTCGCCAATACCTTCGGCAAGAAGAGTACCTAAAGTTACTGCTGAAGGTATCCGGGCGTCTTCGGGCAGACCTGCATGAGTCAGGCCGAGATGGATTGGATAGGGGAAAGTTTCGGCAATTCTGCGGTTGATTTCGATGGTTCTTAGGGTGTCGCTGCTTTTTGCGCTGAGAACCAGTTGGGTGAAATCACGTTTTTCAAAAAGCCGAACGTATTTCCTCATTTCCCTTAGCATCAAAGCGGTACGTTTTTCGACTGGTACAGGCTGCTGCTTTTTGAGATTTCTGATACTTGCTTCGTTGATGCCGATTCGGATAGCAACCCTGTGCGTTTGGGCTGCGTCTATTATTCGCAGGATGTCTTTTTGCTTC
>CAZJIR010000241.1:0-5078 GCA_964546095.1 uncultured Pirellulales bacterium | reverse complement strand
ATTTTGTCAATCAGTTTGTGCTGGCCTTGAAGACAAAAAAGCTGGAGGCTTTTAGGCGGCGAATGCGACAAACGGACTTGTTGGCAATCGACGACATTCACTTCTTGGCCAGCAAATCATCGACACAGGAGGAATTTCTGCACACTTTCAATACAATCAGCTTAGCGGGCAAACAGGTCGTCATGGCCTCCGATGCGCATCCTAAAATGATTGGACAACTCTCCGAGAAGCTGGTCAACCGCTTCGTATCAGGAATGGTTGTTAAAATAGATGTGCCCGATTTACAGACCCGCTGTCAAATATGCAGACAGTTCCTCCTGAAAACACAAAACTTAAAACTTAAAATTAAAAACTGTGAAAGCGTAACAAGATACATCGCCGAAAATCTGCGCACAAACGTGCGGGAGCTTGAAGGGGCTTTGCTGAAAGTAATTGCATTCTCGGCTCTGAAAAATGAAAACATCAGCCTGTCTCTGGTCAAAGCCGTCCTGACCGAACACCTGGAAAGGTGCGACCCGATTGTACATGTATCCGACATCGAATCAGTTGTGGCGGCGTATTTCGGCACCACCTCGGCCAATATACACTCATCTAAAAAAGACAGGACCGTCGCCCTGGCCCGCCGCTTCTGTATGTACCTGACCAGAAAGCATACTAAGATGTCATCATCCGAGGTCGGCAGATTTTTAGGCAATAAAAATCATGCTACTGTGCTTTTAGCCTGCAAAAAAATCGAAGATTTAATTAAGCGAAATGCGGAACTGCGCTGGCAGGGCCCCGCCGGCAACAAAGTTTGCAAAGCAAAAACCGCACTCAACCAGCTCGAAGCCGCCCTCTGATACCGCCGCTCCGCATCTTTGGCATGAAGTCATTTCCGCCTTAGGCACACCTAAGACGAAGCTTGCCGAGAAACCTAGCTTCGTTTTACGGAATCTCTAATTCACTAATTCTCTATTCTTCTCTCGTATCCGCCGCACCCTTTCACCACACCGACCGGTTGATACTTTACCGCATAAACTCCAGTCAAACCGATGACCGGCAACTCATTACCGCCCTCATCGCATGTCATATTTGTTAAGCCTCATAAAGGCCAATGAGCAAAACAAAACGGCGAAGAGGCCGAGCAGAAGTATATCGAGCCGGCTTGTTTGCAAAGCTTGTGTAACGGTGGGATATGTATATATCATGTCCGGAAGGATTGCTTTTGATTGGTCAAATCCTTCCACACGGCTGAAGGAAGCACCATGCCTGCGGCGTTTAACAATGATTTTATCATAAATGTCCTGCTTCATTCGATCTTGATATCTTTGTGCATTCCGAGTGAAGTTGTCCGGCTCAGTTACACCCGTACCTGAAAGTTCACACAAAATATACGTATAGCTGCAAATCGGAGATACCCTTGAGAGATTCATGGCGATGGAAGACCGAATATTTTTTCTACGCATATAATCCTGCTCAATCTGCCTGAGTTCGTTCGCCATGCGCTTTTGATATCTTTCGGCAATAGGAGCAAACTCCCGATCAAACTTAGCATTGGCCTTTTTGCCCTCATCAGTCATGGGCCGGCTTGAGCGCATATCACTCTCCGGCGCGCCGTATTCATCAAAACATTTTATTCGTAGTGCTTCCCTTTCTTCTACAAGCTCATGGTCAATATCCTCTGCAATCATTCTCTTGTTTGAGTCAAAAACACTTGCACTTTCAACAGGATAGAGGATATCAGCAACCATCGGACTGACTTTGGGTACCGCGAGAACTAATGTTGCCCATACGAAGAATGCCAGTACAATCGAGTCTATCGATTGCAGTGTAAAAGATGAAATACAAATACCCAGACTTACCATGACCAGGATAAACAAGAACGTCACTCCTATGATGACAAGGAAAGCAGGCCAGACCCTAAATGATGCTACCGAGACATAGGGCGATATATCCAGGACGAGCAAAGCGATCAAGACCGAAACGATGAATGGGATTAAAAGTGCTATGTAGTTCCCCACGACTTTAGTCAGAAGAATCTGGTTGCGCGGGACGGAATTTGCTATCATCAGGCGTAATGTGCCCGTCTCCTTTTCACCGGAGATGGAATTGAAAGTGAAGATCAAAGCCATCAATGACACGATAAAACCCACATTGAATAGAAAATCCGCTTTTCCGAAGAGAAATGAGTGAGGATTGTCAGCGATGGGCTCTTTGACCGTCCGAAAGAGTCCTGATCTTGCTGTCATGACTTTGTCCGGCATAAAAGGCTCGATACCCGAAGCGAAAATACTCAGGATAGATGGGGGTCTCAGACCCTGCGCCTCAACATTCCACCTTACTTTATTACTATAACGCTGCCGATATTCTTGGTGCTCTCTCTGATAAGCAGATAGGCGCAATTCGTAGTCTTTTCCGCTGACGTACATCCCCAGCGGAATAAGTATTACACACAGAAGCGCCGCAATTACGAACCGCATATCAATGACCGCTGTGGCGATTTCTTTTTTAATCAAAGTTTTAAGCATCTAACTTTCTCACATGCTCCGGAGTCAAAGTTACTTCTCATCGAACGTCATATTTACTAAACCTCATTAGAGCCAGGGAACAAAACAGCACATTGAAAAGACCAAGTAAAAGCATGTCGGGCCAATGTATCTGCAGGGATTCCGAAAGATTAGGATAACGATATCTCATGTCCAGGAAAGCAGGTGGATCAAAAACGTCAAATCCCTCTACTTTTTTTTGTCTGTCAAACCTAAAATAGACTTTGTCATAAAAGGTCTCTTTAACCTGATCCTGAAACCTTTGGGAATTCCTGATGAAATTGTCCGGCTCGGTTACGCCCGTACCCGAAAGACCAGATACAATATACATATAGGAGCTGACTGGGGAAATCCTGACCAGATTCATGGCAATGGATATCTGCACACTTTTTCGGTTTCTATAGTCCTGCTCGAGTTTCCTGAGCTCACTCGCAATGCGTCTTTGGCATTCATTGAAAAGACGTTCAATCTCTGGCTCATATTTTGCTTCTATCTCTCTACGCCTCCGGTACGACTTCTTTGTTAGCTCCAGGTAATCTGCGTCCTCAAAGTCTGCTAATGATGGTTCACGGCCTTGAGCTCTTACTCGGGCTTCAATCTCCTTTGCAGCCTTCATTACAATATTATCAACAATGCCCAACTCTTTACGCATTTTATGGTCGATTGTCTCCTCCTTCACCTGTTTGAACTCCTTTTCAATATCCTCCATGACCATTCTCCTGTTGAAGTGGAAAACATTTCCTGATTCAACAGGGTAGATAACCTCCGCAATTATGGGGGCGACTTTAGGTACACCAAGCAGAAGCATAGCCCATACGAAAAACAGCAGCACAATCGAACCCATGGAGTGTGCTGTAAACGTGGAGATGCAAACGCCAAGACTTACCATGCAAGAGATAAACAAGAGTGTCGTAAACAATATGACAAGGAAAATTGGCCATACATTCGATGATGCTACTGAGACATCTGGTGAAGCGTCCAGGATGAGTAAAGCAATCAAAACCGATAGAATGAATGGTATCAGAAGGACAATATACTTGCCCACGATCTTACTCATAAGAATTTTGCTGCGCGGAATTGAATTTGCTATCATCAGGCGCAATGTCCCCCTTTCCTTCTCACCGGAGATGGAATTGAAGGTGAGCAGCAAGGCCGCCAGTGAAACAATGAAAGTTACATTGAAGAGAAAATCCGCTTTTCCGAAGAGAAGGGACTGTGGATTGTCTATCCCGGATTCCTTGACCGTTTGAAAGAATCCTAGGTGTGAAGTGATAACCTTATCAGGCACGAAGGGGTCGAGACCCGAGGCGAAGATGCTAAGAATTGACGGAGGTCTGAAACCCTGCGCCGCTTCCTTACCAGTTACCGGTGCCGCTGGAGTACCGTGACGTTGTCTATATATCTGATGTTCCCTTTGATAGCTGGCAAAGCGCCGTTCATAATCTTTCCGGCTGACATACATGCCCAAAGGAATGAGCACTACACAGAGCAGTGTTGCGATAGTGAAACGAAGGCTTAGCACTGTTTCTGCTATCTCTTTACCAACCAGTGCGCCAAACATAGTTCCTCTCCATTTTGTGATTGTCTGCTATAGGTTATGAACGCAGTTTACAAGGCGTTATAAACTATAAAAATATCATATTCGCCAAAATCTATCAAAGGTTTATTCCCATGCGGTAACGTCAGATACCATGTGTAAGTTTTATTTTTTGCCGTTCGGATTTGTTTCCACCATTAGGTGTCCTGTGGAGGATTTAGAGACCTGTCCTGAGCGTAGTCGAAGGATTAGTATTTCGGATTTATATAGAAGTCGAGCATCGAGTATCCGTTTTTCCGCGTCCCTCATCCTTCGTACCATCCTACCTTCGCACCGTCGTACCGTTTCACTGTCTTGCGTCTTCTGTCTTGTGTCTTTAGTCTTCCGTCTATGGTCTTTGGTCTTGCGTCTTTTTACCTCTGTATTCCGATAAATTTTATATAAACTCTTTCTAAATAATTAAGTAGACCGGTTTTCCATGCTCTAAAGCATATTTTTAGCCACGACCTATCCATTTTTTCGGAATAATCCCAAAAATTGCCTCTACATGCTAAAGTTGTTCTTTCATTTTGACGAAATTTTCCATGTCCGTCCCGTTGAATGGCGATGGGGGGGCACTTTTCAATTCATAATTTGCGAGGAGATACAAAATGGTAAACAGAAAAAAGATGCGGACTGCACGATGTTTGGTATGCATACATTTGATTTTCATGCTGCTCGTCTCAGGATGTGCTAACAGGTATGGTCGAGTCCTGAAGCCGGTAAATGACCGTGTCGAAATTTCGAAGACCCATTCGGAATTTTCACACCTGGCTAACAGCTCAGATCTGCCGATGATGTACGTAAGTGAAGGTAAAATTGGCATTTCCAAAGTCGAAGCGGCCCTGGAAACAGCCGATGCCGATGATTTAAAGGCTCGTGCAAAATTGAACAAACAGTTGGCTGATTTCAGTGCCCGCCGCACGGAAGTGGAAGCTCAAGTCAACAAGAACCTCTCTGACGCCGATGCTCTTCAT
>CAZJIR010000240.1:0-5099 GCA_964546095.1 uncultured Pirellulales bacterium | reverse complement strand
ATCGGGGATGATATGGCCCAGATTCGATTTGGTGAGGAGTCCGTTTTCATTACCACTGATATGCTGCTGGATGGTGTGCATTTCGATTTAAGTAAGGTAAGTTTGGAACAGGTAGGATATAAAGCTATGGCGGTTAGTCTTAGCGATTGTGCCGCAATGGCGACGATACCTGTAGCAGCGGTGGTATCTGTTGCATTGCCAAAGGATTACGATGAAAAAGAATTAAAGCAGCTTCACTCGGGTATAGTGCGTGCAGGCCAAAAGTATGGTTGTGCCCTTGTTGGCGGTGATATTACAAGCTGGAGGGGCAAGAATCCCTTCGTCATAAGCGTGGCGATGCTAAGTAAGCAGGCCGGAAACAAACCTGTAAAGAGGTCGGGCGCAAAGGCAGGTGACATTATCTGCGTAACTGGTTCATTAGGCGGGTCAGGTTTCGGGAAACATCTGGAATTTGAGCCGAGAGTTAAAGAAGCCGTAAAAATCGCTCAAATTGTCACGATTAATTCCATGATTGATATAAGCGATGGGCTAAGTAGTGATTTGAACAGAATATGCAAGGCGAGCCAGGTAGGGGCTGTTATCAATGCAGAGCAGATTCCGATATCCGAACAGGCTCGGAAGAATGCTGAACCGTTAAATGTTGCGCTAAATGAAGGCGAAGATTTTGAGCTGCTTTTTACCCTTTCGCAGAGAGACTATCGGAAGTTATTAGATGAGTGGAATGGGCCAATATCGATTACGCAAATCGGGACGATTACCAACACTGGAAAAGTTCAGATAAAGATGCCTGATGGTCAAATCAACGACTTGGAGTCTGAAGGCTATAATCATCTTTCCAACTGAAAAGAGGGAATGAATTATGAGACGTCGATTTTATATTTCTGGGATAGTAGAGATTTGTTTACTTTTTAGTTTTGTTGCTGCTGTATCAGGCTCAGAGAAATTGGACCGTGGATTAGTGGCTCTTGAGCGAGAAGATGGCTCTGTATTTCTCAGTTGGCGGTTGTTCGACACTGAGGGCATAAATACCGCATTCAAAATCGTGCGATATAGTCCTGAAGATGTGGGTGGTCAACCCACTGACTTGACTGGGGAAGAACCATATTACCAAACAAATTTTATTGACAGAAGTCCTGAGCGAGACACAGTCGGGAAGGCTTATATTTATGAACTGCTTAGGTACTGTCCGACAATAAAAAGTGTAGAGGGGAAAGCGATATGGATACGAGCCGGGGAAGTTACTGTTGTCCTAACCGGCCGGTCCGAACCTTATGTCAGTATATCGCTAAAAGGCAATTATGATTTTCAGAAAGTTGGTGTCGGTGACATGGATGGGGACGGTGCTTATGAATTCGTCATTAAGCAGCCTAATTTCAATACGGATCCTTACCAGCGGCCCGGTTACTGGAAACGCAGCACTACCACTTACAAACTCGAAGCATATCGTTTGGATGGCACAAGGATGTGGGTGTACGATATGGGCTGGTCTATCGAGGCGGGGATATGGTATTCCCCCTGGATTGTTTATGATGTTGATAGGGACGGAAAGGCTGAGGTTTATTGCAAGGCTGGTGTTGGGGACCCTCGAGATGAAAAAGGACTTGTCCAGAGCGGACCTGAGTATCTGGTAAAGATTGACGGGCAAACAGGCAAAGTTGTGGCTAAAACCGAGTGGTTGAGTCGGGACGGGTTTTCTGATTATAATCGTTACTGCCGTAATTTTCTTACAGTGGCATATCTTGATGGGAAGGTTCCTTCGCTGATTATGCAGCGGGGAACCTATAACCTTATTAAGATACAGGCCTTAGACAAAGATTTTAACCGGATATGGTACTGGGAAGCGCCTCAGGAAAAGAAAAAGTACCGTGGGCAGAGTTCTCACGGTTTAATTACAGCCGATGTTGATAGAGACGGTAAGGATGAGCTGGTCATTGGAGCAGCGGTACTGGACGATGACGGTAAGGGCTTATGGACCTTAGAGATGGGGCATCCTGACGTTTGTTATGTTGCAGATATCGACCCTGACAATCCGGGTCTGGAGGTTTTCTATGGATTCGAGACGCGTCAGGAAACTGACGGTATTTGCGTGGTGGATGCCAAGAGTGGTCGCAAATTGTGGGCCCATAAAAAGCCTACCCGCCATATTCACTCACAGGGTATGGTTGGGGATATCTTAGCGGATTTTGCCGGTATGGAAGTATATGGCGGAGAGAGAGATTATAAAGAACGCTGGCTTTACAGCGCGAAGGGGAAGTTAATAGAATTTAAGGAAACAGGTTCGCTTAGTCCACGTCCTGTTTGGTGGGATTCAGACCCTCAAAAGGAAGTAATAATTTCCGGAGCCATTCGCGATTGGGACGGCGAGGCCATGCAGCCAATTGAAGGCCGGGTAATAGCGGTTGTAGATTGCTTGGGTGACCATCGGGAAGAAGTAATTACCAGTCTCAAAGGGGAGCTGCGTATTTACACAACCACCATCCCTACTTCTAAACGGCGAGTCTGTTTTATGCAAGACCATCAGTATCGGCTTGGGGTAGTTGCTCAAACGATGGGCTATTACTATCCGGCCCAGTTGGGTAAATGATTATTAATATATGTTAAGTGGTTATTAGCCAGTGAGTATAGATTTTCATATTACTTCTGATTCGCCGGAGCAGACTATAGAGTTTGGTCGAAAGCTCGGATTGCAATTGAAGGGTGGTGAGGTTATCGCTGTTTGTGGGCCGTTGGGTGGTGGCAAGACGCATCTGATTAAGGGCATTGCAGCCGGTGCCGGTGCCAAAGACTGCAGAGATGTTAATAGCCCTACATTTGTTATAGTTAATGAATACTCAGGCCGACTGGATATTTACCATATAGATGCTTACCGGCTGAATTCCGTGTCCGAGTTCGAGATGTTGGGTTTTGATGATTTCTGTTATCCACGGTCGGTGGTTCTGATTGAGTGGGCCGAAAAAGTCGAATCAGCTTTGATGACCATAGACTACATTCGTATAGAGCTTGAGCACGCTGACGAAACTACAAGGAAAATATGCGTTGAAAATGCGCCCGAATATATTCATAGCTGATTGTCGTTGAGTTACATCCTCACTCCTGGTTTAGGGTAGTATCGTTTCATACCCTTTGCTTAATTGAGCTCCATCAATAATCTTTGATTGTCATCTCTGTGTTCGATTTCTCCGCGGGGAATGTTTATATGGTTTGGGAGCTTTGTAGGGGGAATGATGGGAAAATCTGGGCATATTTAAAATTTTTATGATTGTAAAATTTGGCATCACAAAATTTGTTTCTTATATTTTGCTTGTATAGTTATTTAGTCTTTAATTGGGAATAACCTTATATGTTTTCGGATGTTAGATTGAGTATTTTTATTGGTCGTCTGGTGTCCGAATAGACTTTTTGTGAAGTATTTTTCTGGTGTTTTTTTGGTTTTTTATAATGAGGAGGGTTGATAACTGACAGAAGATTAAAGGTGCGGTTAAGCAATGTATCGATTAAGTCGATACTCTGGTTGCAAAGAAAAAGTATTATGCTGGATGTTATGTAATTTATTGGGCAGTGGTTAGAACTTTTTTTGGATTTTAGGAAAGGGGCAAATGATGAAAGCTAAAAGTGGTTTTACGTTAGTAGAAATTCTGATAGTAGTGGTCATCTTGGGTATTCTGGCGGCTATTGTGATTCCCCAGTTTACAGAAGCCAGTACCGAGGCCAAAACTTCGAGTTTGTGTACTGACCTTCAAACAATGCGTTCACAGATTGAGCTTTATAAAGTTCAACATAACGATCAGCTGCCTGGTCAACAGGCAGGTGGAGCTACATTTATCCAGGCTATGACCGGCTATACCAACATTGCCGGTGCTGTGCAAGCGGCACCAGGTGCTAATGTCTATGGGCCTTATCTCCAGCAGATTCCGACGAATCCGTTTAACGACCTGTCTACGATCCGTGAGGATGGTGCTGCCGCAGGTGCAAACTCAGAGGGTTGGCGCTTTGATACTACAACCGCTGCTTTCCAGGCAGATGATAGCGCTGCGCATGCAGCTCTTTAACAATTGAATGGACGGATTCTGTCGTGAATATTTATCTGGCAGGCTCCAATGCAGAATGAATAAACAGGCTGGCCATGCTGAGGTAATTGCCGATAGCTGGTCAGCCTTTTTAATGTAGAAAAATATCAGGCAAGTAGAAAGGACAGGTGATGAGAGGTTATGAATAACGCAAAAGCTTTTACCCTTGTTGAGATTCTTATAGTTGTAGTCTTGCTTGGCGTTCTTGCTGCTATTGTCATTCCAACGATTGCCAACAGCACCTCATCGGCCAAAGATAGTGCTCTTGCAATGAATATAAATTTGCTTCGAAGGTTTATTCTTGTTTACAAGAGTCAGCATTTGGAAGTCGGACCCGGCTACCCGAATGGCAATACGGCTCAAGCGCCTACTGAGCAGGCTTTGATTGACCAGGCAACGTTATCAAGCAACAATGGAGGTCAAACGGCTGCAATCGGTACGCTTGGTTTTGAACGTGGTCCTTATATGCAGAAGTTACCTCTTAATCCTTTTAACAATAAAGACACGGTTGAGATGCTTGCGGATGGTCAGGCATTTCCGGCCAACGCTGACGATAGCCATGGCTGGATATATAAAGCAGCTACTTCTGAGATTCGACCTGATAATACGGGGACAGATATAAGCGGGGAAAATTACTATGATTATTAGCCATTGTGGCGCGGGACGCCGAGGTTTTACCCTTGCTGAGGCGATGATGGCAACTGTCGTGTTGGGTATCGCAGCAGCAGGCGTGCTGCTTCCATTTTCAAGTGGAGCAGCGGTGCGGGCTGAAGGTATGCGCAGAACCTTAGGTGCCAAGCTGGCAGGCGATTTAATGGAAGAGATTGTAAATACGCCGTTTAGCCAGATAGTAGCCAGCTATGATGGTTATTCCGAGGCTCAGGGTCAGGTTAAAGACTCCGGCGGGGTGGTTTTTACTGATTCGAATTACATTAGATTCAGCCGAGACTCAAGCTGCGATTATGTTTATGTCCCGCAGGAGAGTGGTTTGGATACGTCGAAATATATTCGTATTACCGTACGAGTATATTA
>CAZJIR010000239.1:3731-5112 GCA_964546095.1 uncultured Pirellulales bacterium | reverse complement strand
CAAGTTGATTGACCTGCCTTACGCAACTGTCAATATCAACCGTCGGCACTTTGGTCATTGACTGGATGACAACAGGGCCAGCCGAGCCGATTTTTACCGAGCCGACTTTAACGGTTTTGGTTTTTCTTCTTTTAATCACACCGAGATTGTAGCTTCTTCGGTTGGCGGGGGCAAATTAAAATATGACTGAGCACTGTCTATTGTAATGATGTCATAATAAATCCGACGCTGAGTTACAATGGGAATGATGAAAATCTATTTGATTTTCGGAGCAGATACATTGTGTCCACTTTGCTGTAAAGTCAGTTTTGTTACTTTCCCTTTTTCGTCTTTTATAAAAGTCATTGTTGCTTCAACCTCACGGAAGAAGAACTCTGTTTCTGATTTTGGGTGTAATTCTAATTTATTCTGCCCGGTAAGTTGACAAAACAGTTGATTGCCGTTTTGTGTTATGTGGAAAGTTAATTTTTCATTTAGTTTGTACTGTCCCACATAGTCCTTATATTTTTCATATATTGCATTGTCTTTTTTGGCTTTTTGGGGCAGCTTGTATTTTTCCCCGAACAGAATTGCCGCCAATTCTATGTTTATCTTTCCAATAGGAGTGTGTCCAAAATTACTCAGGGTAATTATGCAAACATCATTTTCTGTAAATCTCGTTATGTATGCTGTGTAACCTTCTATATCGCCGCCGTATGCGGTTACTTTTTTATTGAATATCTCGGTAATACCCCAGCCGTAGCCGTGTCCGCTTGTGTGAGGTTTGAACATGTCGTTCAATTTGTTCTTATTAAGAAGCTTTTCTGTATATAGGGCTCTATCCCATAGATAAAGGTCTTCTACTGTTGAATAAAGGGCGCCTGAAGCGTGGGCGTTTGACATTACTCGAAAGTCGGCGTCTGTAATTTTGCCGTTAGAGAGGTTATAACCTTTTGCGAAGCTTTCAAATTCCTGCCCGTAATATTCGAAGCCGGAGTTGTGCATTCCCAAAGGCTTAAAGATGTTTTTTCTGATGAAATCGCCATAGGGTGTTCCTGAAACCTTTTCAATAATCAGCCCTAACAGAATGTAGTTCGAATTACTGTACTCAAATTTCTCACCTGGTTTGAATTTCAAAGGACTGTTTTTAAAAGCATTGATAGTGACATTGATGCTGCAAGGCTTAAGCCTTCTGTCTGTTAAAAAACTCGGGAGTTCTGTATGGTCTACGATTCCTGAGGTATGTGTCAAAAGATGATGTATTGTTATTTTATCGCCGGTCGGGTAGTCGGTAATGTACTTACTCAGAGTGTCATTCAGACTTAACAGCCCTTTTTGTTCAAGTTGCATTATTGCCATGGCCGTGAAGGATTTGGTAAGTGAACACATACGAAACTTTGTC
>CAZJIR010000239.1:0-3721 GCA_964546095.1 uncultured Pirellulales bacterium | reverse complement strand
TATTGTTACTGTAATCAGCTTTTCCATATGCCTTTTTGAATATAACCGCATTATCTTTAGCGACCAATATTGCCCCGCTAAATAAATTAGTTTCTTCATAAGCACGGATGTATTCATCGATTTTTGACTGAAAATCTTCGTTGGCCAGAGCTTTTTGTGGGTTAAACAGACCTGCTAAAATCAAAGATACAAAAATAATTAAATGCCTTTTATTAAAATTCATAGTTTTCATATTTTTCACCGTTTAATACCTCTTTCTTTACTCTCTTATTGTTATTGAGCCGACATCGGTTTTTAGATTCATCTCTCCTTTTCCATCACCTACGGTTCCATTCAGGTCATGACCTACCATACCTCTGACAGTCAGGGGCAGGTCGGTTTTTTGATTATTTGATTTTTATTGAACCGTTGTGGGTTTCAAGGTGTAGTTTGCCCTCACCTGTACTGATAGTCCCTGTGAGCCTCCTCTTGCTTACCTTGCCTTTAACTGTAATAGGCAGGTCTGTATTTATTGAGCCATTGTGTGTCGAGGCATTTACTTCGGCGGAGAAATTCGGCGGGCTTTCTAACTCTATACTTCCATTGTGAGTAATTAGTGATACATCACAAACAGGCGGAGCGGTCTCGGAGTAATAGACATCTATTCCGCCGTTGTGCGTTCTTAATTTTGTGTTGCCCGAAACTTCCCTGCAAGTGATATGGCCGTTGTGTGTGAGAAGCTCGATATCACCTGAAACATTTTCTATAGTCATTTTTCCATTGTGTGTCGTGCCATCGACCTTACCGGTGATATTTGAAATTTCCACCCTGCCGTTATGAGTTGTGAGCTCCAGGTCGGTTTGATTCGGGACTGTTATCTTAAGATTAACACCAACAGACCGGTTGAACATATTAAGAGGCTTCACAATTTTAGCGGTTAGCTTGTTCATCCCCTGCTCAAATACTACATTTGTTTGCTCGGCTAATTCCCTGGCATCTTCTTCGGTCATCGCCCGGGCGGTAATTTCGGCCGTGATATTGCAGTCTGTAACATCAGCGCCGGTTATTATGATGTAGCCATTATGGGTTTTGGTTTCGAAGCCTGAACCGGGCGGCAGGGGCGCCGATAAATAAATTGTTCTTCGGGATTCGGCCCGCATTATGGCACAGCTTCCTATATTGATGCAACAACCCCCTGCAATTAGTAAGCATAGCAATGAACAAAGCGATATTTTTCTGAATAAATTATTTTTCATTTTTTTCCTTTCAATTTGTGCTGATTTTTCGATTACCCGTCTTCCGTCCGGTGAAAGACGTATTTAAAATTTGGTAAGTAACAAAAAAAGAATGAAACCGTAGCAAAACGGTAACATTTACCAATATACTTAGGTTATACGGATATTTTTTCGTCATCGAAACAGACGATACAATGGTTTTTTAGCAATGACAAGCAACGAATTATTATCACTGTCCTTTGAGTTTGTCGCAAGCTTTGTATAAAGGGTTTCAAAAAATTTTTGAAACTTTTAAATTTATTTTTCGACTATACGAAAGAAAGGTTATTTTTGGCAAACAAAGTGTGGAAACAGCAGCGACAGGATAACAGGTTAAGACTGCTTTGCAGCGGCGACCATGGGGCTTTTGCCCGGTTTATCGATAAGCATAAAGAAAGCGTTTTTTTGTGCTGCCGAAGGTTACGTTTGCGGGAAGACGAGGTTGAGGATGTGGCAAGTGAAACGTTCCTGGCGGCGTACAATGGATTAAGCCGGTACAGCGGCCGGGCTGAATTGGGCACCTGGTTGTGGGCCATAGCATATCGTCAGGCGGTAAACTACCTGCGTAAAAATCGAAAGTATCGGCAGTTTAAAACTGAACAGGATGAATGGATTTTTCGTGGCAGGGAACGGGAACCGGCTGTGGCGGTACAGGTTAAAGAGGCAGATGAAATAGTCTGGGAAGCGGTCAACCGATTGCCGAGACTCTGGACTATGGCAATTATATTGTACTATCGTGAAGAAAAGAGCATCATCGAGATTGCCAGGATAATGCGGACGAAAGAAAGTACTATCAAGATTTATTTGTTCAGAGCGCGCAAGAGATTAAAAAAGGTATTAGCGCCGGCTCTCGGAGAAGCTATGTATGTTGGCTGATAAGTTTACTAAAGATGATAAATTCGGGGCAATGCTGGCACAAACTTTGCATTTGTCTTCGGAACCGGTGCCGGAAGATTTTACCGAGAGGACATTAGGATGGATTAAATACACCGAAGAGCGAAAGATTCTGGCTCGTATGGTTCTCAAAGAAAGACTTGCTCTTGCCGGATGTATCATGTTAGGGGCAGCGGCTGTTATTGCATTGGTAATTTTCCCGGAGAGCGTTGCGGGTGTTTTTCAAAGAATGGGTGAAGGTGCCGTCCAGTATGGGAGCGCTTTTATTAATAAAATTCCTTAGACTATAGAAAATATTCGTGGTTAGTGACAATTTTATATGGTAATGACGGCTGCTTCGTGATTCGCTGTTCACAGCCTCGTGGATTTCCTGTTTGGTGATAAGTTAAAGAGAGTATGACACACTCAGGCCGGGAGGGTATATCAACGGGCCGGTCGGGGAAATGGGGGGCATCCGGCACGAAAAATTTGGCTGGGCCAAATAAAATTTCACTACTCTAAACCAATCCATGCAGTGTTTTAAGCCAGGTATTGATTTTCTGGAAAATTCGTATGTTTTCTTTGTTTTAAGGCGGGTTTTAAGGTTTTACTTGACGTGTAGTGAGTTAATGTGGTATAAATGTTAGTGTAGTTTGACTTTCCAAGAAGTGAAAATTACATTTTTTAGATTTGAAGGAGAGAGGTAGAGTCAAGTCATAAAATTTTTCCGGCAGTATATAGTGAAATGTAACGAATCCGAAAGTTACTATCAGTTGTTTTATTTTAAGTTGCCTTTTGAAAACAACAGGTGTTTTTGTGTGTGGCCAAAGCACAGTTATTGTAATCGTAACCTTTTTTGTAGGAGAAAGTATCATGAAAACTCGAGTAGTCTGGTTGACAGCTGTTTTGTTGATAGGATTCATGGGATTCAGTCCAAGCCGCGCACAAGAAATCGTAAATATACTGGAGAACGGCGGCTTTGAGAGCGGTGCCATAGACCCGTGGGGTATTTATGGTAGCATCACCCCAGAAGTGGTTGAAGAGTTGGTAGGCGCAGCAGTTCCCGAAGAACCGATTGAGGGAGACTATTGTCTACATCTTGTGGTTTCCGCAGCAGGTGCAAATTGGTGGGAGATTGGTCTGAACCAAGGAGGACTTGTTTTTGAAGATGGCAAGCAATACACTCTTTCGGCCTTTCTCAAATGCAGTGAAGGTACACTGGATATCAATTTCAAGCCGGAAATGATAGGGGACCCATAGACGGGCTATGCTGAGCAGACCTTCACCATGACTGAAGAATGGACAGAAATTAGCGTAACAACTCCTGTTTTTACTGAGGACGTCAGTCCAGCGGAGATCGTATTCCACATAGGTTTTGCACCTGGTGAATTCTGGATAGATGGCGTAAGATTTTACGAAGGCGAGTATGTCCCAACAGTTATCGAAGAGAAAGTTAAGGCAGAGGACCCCATTCCTGAAAACAGCGCCGATGATGTGCCTCGCGATACCACACTGAGTTGGGCACCGGGCCCGTTCGCCGACACGCACGACGTGTACTTCGGGACCACCGTTGCCGACGTCAATGACGCCAGTAC
>CAZJIR010000238.1:0-5141 GCA_964546095.1 uncultured Pirellulales bacterium | reverse complement strand
AAGCAGGCAAAGAGACGAATCGATTATGATTGGCGATGATGTCGAGATTATCATTGTCGATGTTCGGGGGGATAAAGTTCGCTTGGGGATAACGGCCCCGAAGGAAATACCGGTTCACCGCAGAGAAATATACGACGCAATTCAACGCGAAAAAAAACAGAAGAAAGAGCCTAAGGAGCAACAGGAAAAAGGCTCCGAAACGCCAAAAGCCTCCAAGGAATCCTAAAGCAGCGATAAATAAGCAAACCACAGGAATCCTTTTCTACTTCATAAAGAAGATTTCACCATTTAAACTGCGATAGCATCAATACTTTTACAACCTGTCTCACAATCCTGCTATTTTTAGCTCTCTCTGCCCTCAATAAAAAGCTACAAACGCCATATTCTCATTCTCCGGTGGTATGCTGCTCAATAATCAGATTCTTTCGTAGGCGGCAAGCTCCGGATTGAAGACTAAGCGATTTGCATTTATAATCGGCAGGACAAAAAATACCTTACAAAGAAGGAATTTATATTATGACAAAAAATACAATACGCCCATCATACTTCGCATTGATTATATTCTTATTTATATCAATATCCTCCCTGGCAGCGGAACCTTCGAGACAATCTTACCTCAGTGCTGAGGAACTACTCGACCTATATGAAAACATGTACTCTAAAATTCATAATTGGCATGTTCTTTATACTAATGTGATAGAAAAAATCGAAAACAAATCGGGTCAAATGCCCTCCTATGTACGGTTCGATACTACTGAAACTATCGAAGAAGGAGCATGCAAGAAATATTATGTCCGCTGGACACATAATCCCAACGGTTTTGTTGACCCTAAACGTGTGGCGGAGAAAGCTTTCAACGGTTCTGTTACTATGCAGTATAGCCCCAGTGTTAAATTCGGGAGAATTACTCCCGAAAGAACTGAGCTGGCCGGAGAAAATTTGTGTATGCTTTGGTTCTACATGCTCCTTGATAGACCGCAACCACCCTTACATCCTGACAGAACTCGCCTACAGCTATATTTCTCGGATAAGTCCACTATACGACCACAGCTTGAGCAAGTCAGCGGTGAATGGTGCCATGTTGTTGATGCACCATATACAGTGAAACCCTGGGCAACCGTTTGGCTAGCGGCCGACAAAGGTGGATTGCCAATGAAATTTGAAAAGCACGAAGGAGTAGGAGGGTATTTTCGGAGAATCATTACTAAAAAAGTCGGTTCTGTTGAAACCGATACTGGCAAAATATGGTATCCTGAACGGGCAACGAATGACATCAAAGATAGAGACGGTTATATACTTTATAGGTTTCACGTAGAATCATTAAAGGTAAACATCGAAACAACCCCGGAGACGTTCAAGCTCTCTTTTCCACCGGGTACTGAAATAGTTGATGAAGGCGCAGGCATATATTACACCATCGGCGCTTCCGGTGAAAAAAAACGTCTCGGTATCCTCAAAGGCCACAAACAGAGAAGCACACAGCTTCAGAGAATTGAGATTTACAAACCGAATCCGGCTTATTGGCAGTACAAAGGCGGGCCCATACTACTGTTAGGCGGCAGTAAAGATGATAATCTGTTTCAGATTCCCGATTTGCAAAAGCACCTGGACCTGCTCAAGGCCGTGGGCGGCAACTATGTGCGCAACACGATGTCCAACCGGGACGAAGGCAACGTCTGGCAATTTAAAAAAGTAAACGGCAAATACGACCTCAACCAATGGAACGAAGAATACTGGCAAAGGTTCGAGAACTTCCTTAAGCTTACTTTGGAACGGGATATTATTGTACAGATAGAGGTCTGGGCGACTTTCGACTACTATCGCGACAACTGGGCGGCAAATCCTTTTAATCCTAAGAACAACATCAACTATACCGCCGAGCAAACAGGCCTGCCCGAACAGGTCAACACTCACCCGACACGTACTGAGAACAATTTTTTCTGGTCGGTCCCTGCTGAACGTAACCAGAAAGCCGTGCTTAAGTATCAGCAGCGATTCGTTGATAAGATACTTTCCTATTCACTGAAATTCGGCAATGTCCTGTACTGCATGGACAACGAAACGTCGGTAACACCTCAATGGGGTAAATACTGGTCGCAGTATATTAAGGCAAAAGCTAAAGAGGCTGGAGTAACGGTTCATACAACAGAGATGTGGGATGCGTGGGATTTGGCAAATAAAATGCACAATGCTACGTTCGATAATCCCCGGATATATTCGTTTGTTGACATCTCGCAGAACAATCATCAAAAAAGACAGGCACACTGGGACAACGCACAGCGTCAGCGAGCGCGCATAGCTGAAAATGTTCGTCCTTTAAATAACGTTAAAATCTATGGTGCTGATACAGGCAGATTCGGCAATGACAGGGATGGTATGGAAAGATTCTGGCGAAATATCTTCGGCGGATTGGCGTCGGCACGATTTCATCGGCCGGATTCGGGACTGGGACTCGGTGAAAAGGCGCAAGCGAATATAAGGAGTATGCGATTAATTACGGATAAGATATATATTTTTAACTGCGCGCCTAACAACGATTTGCTTTCAGACAGGGAATACAACGAAGCTTATTGTCTGGCGAATCCAGGTAAGGAATACGCCGTTTATTTTCCGGATGGCGGCGAAGTAACACTGAATATCAGTGCATTGAAGAAATCCGCTGCAGTTCAGTGGCTGAACATAATGAAGTTTGAATGGTCGGACACCCAAAACATCGAAGGCAAGAGCAAACTAAAATTAAAGTGCCCGTCCCAAGGTTACTGGGCGGTTCTGATTAAATGACAGCGTTGTCCTTTTCCCTGCGCCAGTTATACAGCAGGCAAAAAACCCTACTCCCCATAATTTCTGGCTTAATATTCTTGTCTAAATCAGATATGCTCAGTTTGAGTCCTTCATAACTCTGCGGCACAACTAACCAAGATATCTCATGTTATTTTGTCACTTTTTCTCTTGAAAAGTACTGAGGAGGTGCTATAATGTCACTGGTTGCATTAAATTGGCTTTTTGGAGGAGATAATCCAAATGGCTTTCAATCAACGAGATATTCAGCAAGACATGTCTTAGCTCTCAAATGGGCGCATACTGTTCGGTGTGAACCACGTTAGAAGATACATAGCGAGGAATAAGAGGGCATGAAAAGACAAATTTCTAACGGATTAAAATAACTATATTTTTTTCGAAAGGGCGGAATCATGAATTAAGAGAAGTTCAATTGTGTTGGGCAGCATTGTTGTAGGCCTTGTCGGCTGGCTGAGAAGACGCAGCACAATATGATATATCATATTACGTCAATACATGAGGCTGTGAGCATAAAGCTTACAGCCTCTTTTTTTGCGAACTGCGAAAATTACCAAGGCCGTTAAAAGGTCAAAGAGAAAACGTAAAAAATCATAACAAAATACACCTACAATCGACCCGAAAAGCACCTGACTCCCGCCCCTCGATCGAAGTCGAGGACAAGTTTCGCGAGCGCCTATTTAATTTAGGCACGTAAATATCACTATCTTATTTTTCTCCATCATAAATAAGCAAGAAAGGAACACGAAAAAACTGTGGTTTCCTGGCGCTTTCTCTTGACATTATTCTCCAAACCAAATATAATTATATTTTCATAGAGTTTGGGGCGAGACAGTTTATATAAGTTGTCCCTTAAGCCTCCACTCCCACATGTTACGTTTTTTACAATACCTTCGCGGCTCATGCCTAAAAGGAAAGGAGGTTTTTTCGTGCGCCAGGGAGATGAAGGTCTTAGAAAGTCAAACACATTCTCTGTTTTGAAAGGTAGAGAAATGAAACAGCAAAAGAATTTAACTTTGCTGTTGTCGGTGTCGATGGTGGTCCTTCTTGTGGTAAGCCCGCGTGCACTCGCCGGACCCGACTTACCTGATGTGGGTGCTGGTGAATGGTGGGCTTACTTCATCGACAACCAATCCGACGGTATTTGGCCCAAATCGTATTTGTCCTGTCCCCCGATCTTTACGTACAACGTCTGCAATCTTACCACGGACATCACACCGGCGGCCGGCGTTGATGGCATAAGAATAGTAAGGCAGGGTGCGGACGGTGCAAACTCCGACTTGTGGGACCTGTCCGCGGGCAATAACGGCCAAGATGGTATATTCGGCGGTTGGTTGATTATACCACTATCACTACCCCCAGTCGTAAAATTCGCGGGTCCGGAGGTGAACTTTACCGGGGGAGCATACTGTTCGGTGTGAACCACGTTAGAAAATCTATAATGAAAAATAACGCAGCACAGAAAGACAAATTTTCAACAGATTAAAATAACCAAATTTTTTCGAAAGGGCGAATTTATGAATAAGAGAATTTCAATTGTGTTAGCAGCAGCATTTGTGGTGAACCTGTTAGCTGTGGCAGCACCGGCGCAGGATACTCAAGTCCCTGATATTAGGGGTATTAAGTTAACTGACGCGGAGCTTCTGCTTACGATATATAGTCTTTCGCTGGGTTCTCGTACGTATATTTGCCATGATACGGTCCCTGCCGGCTTAATAATCAGCCAATCTCCTAAAGCGTGGAGCGTAGTGCCTGTCGGGACTCCTGTGGATTTGGAAATTTCTACGGGTCCTTGTGTGATCATCGAGGTCCCTGATGTAGTTGGTATGAGTGACGAAGAGGCCAGGTCGGTGATTAGGGCTGCCAGTTTCTCGGATACGGCCACTTACATGTACAGTGACACTATCCCGGAAGGTATTGTATTCGGTCAGAACCCTGCTGCGGGAACCTTGCTGCAAAAAGGTTTAAGTGTCGACTTGATCATATCTATGGGCCCACAGCATAGCCCGCCTGTTCAGCCAGATGCAAGTTGTCTGGCAGCACACTGGAAGCTGGACGATGGCTCCGGCACTACTGCCGTTGATTCTTCGGGCAATGGCTTTGATATGATGATGTATGATAACACGTGGGAAGATGGAGTGCTCGAAGGTGCAGCGCACTTCCACGGTGTTGGCTATGGAGAAGTATCGGATGTTAATTACAGTGATAACGTTATCACATTATGCGCCTGGGTGTGGCACGATGAGTTCATAATTAATAAAATCGAGCGATACGTAACGGCCGGGCAATCAACCGCGGCGATTTGCAAGGAGTATGATGGCCGATTAGTCTTCTACGTCGATACG
>CAZJIR010000237.1:0-5150 GCA_964546095.1 uncultured Pirellulales bacterium | reverse complement strand
AATCCGGTTACGATACTTATGTTCGTAAATAACCCGGAATTGTTTGAAGAAAAATATCGTAAATTTATAATAAACCGTTTACGCACAATGTTGCCGATAGAGGAAGTGCCAATAAGGTTATTGGCCCGACCACACAGAAAGAAGTAACCGGTATGAACATAATGTAGGAGTTCTTCAAATGAATTCTCTGTTCGTTTCAGGAATAGCGGTTTTTCTGCTAATTTTAGGATACATTTTTTACAGCCGGAAAGTCAAACAATGGGTGGGGCTTGATGATAATGAAGTTCCCCCTTCAGTAGCGATGAATGATGGTGTCGATTACGTTCCGGCCAAACACTGGACTATCCTGTTTGGGCACCATTTTGCCTCGATTGCAGGGGCCGCACCGATAATAGGACCTGTAATCGCGTGCCTGTACTGGGGATGGTTGCCCGCTATTATCTGGATTGTAGTCGGTGGAGTGCTCTTCGGAGCCGTACATGATTTCACGGCACTTGTCCTGTCACTCAAACACAAAGGGAAGTCTATTACTACTGTTGCAGAATCTGTGATGGGAAAAACGGGGAAGATTCTTTTCAGTATATTCGCCTTATTGTCCCTGATACTCGTGGTTGCGGTTTTTGCGGCAGTGGCGGGAAAAACCCTGGCCACGACTCCTAAGGTTGTAATCCCAACTTTCGGACTCGTAGTAGTCGCTTTTATCATTGGTATCCTGATATATCGGATGCATCTGTCCGTACTGATTTGTTCTATTATTGGATTGCTGCTTTTAGTCGGGCTGATTATAGCAGGATACTATATTCCGATTGAGCTACCTTTGGAAAATGAGGAAAGTGCAACAAGCTGGTGGACTGTTATACTGCTTATCTATGGCATGATTGCATCTGTAACACCTGTAACTCTACTGCTTCAACCAAGAGACCATCTTGCCGGTACGGTACTGTATCTTGGTATGTTCTTTGGATTTTTGGGAATTGTTATAACACACCCGGAAGTAAAAGCCCCGGGCGTTATTGCTTTTTCCAGCGACAGGGGATGGATGTGGCCAATGCTGTTCGTTACAATCGCGTGCGGTGCCATATCAGGATTTCATAGTCTGGTTTCAAGCGGTACGACATCAAAACAACTTCCCCGAATGAAAGATGCGAGGATTATCGGTTACGGCGGCATGATTATGGAGTGCGTGCTTGCAGTAATGGCTATTATAGCAGTGACGGCCGGTTTGTACTGGAAGAGTGCCCCAGCCGGCAGCGAGGGATTGGTATACCAGGAACTTTTCAAAGGAGGGAACTGGATTAAAACTTTCGGGACAGGATACGGTCAGCTTACAAAAGTAATTTTCGGCGGCATGGGAACATTGATTGGCATTACTATGCTCAAGACCTTTGTTATGACAAGCCTCGATTCGGCGACGAGAATTTCCCGCTATATTTGCAATGAACTGCTCGGAGAAACATTCGGAATACCCTATATGAAAAATAAATATGCAGCAACTATGCTTATCGGTATTTTAGCAGGTGCTCTGGCTCTTGGTAACTGGAAGGCTATCTGGCCTGTATTCGGTGCTGCAAACCAACTTATTGCCAGCCTTGTTCTCATTGTTGCGAGCGTTTATTTAATCACTCGTAAACGCAAATTTCTATTTACAGCCGTACCGGCTGTTATAATGCTACTGACCACAATCGGCGCGCTAGTGTACAATACATACGGTTTTGTTACCGCAGATAAGCCTAACGTTTTGCTCGCAACAATAGATGTGATACTTATTGTTCTTGCGATATTCCTTGCCTATATGGCATTAATTACCGTTCTGAAAGCAAAGAACAAACTTGCCGCCGAACTCCAGCAGAATTGAACTAACAAAAACACGCGACAGTTACTGCCTGAAAAAGACCGGTATTTTTCATAATTGACAGGGATATTTCACTGGCACTGTGGATGACCTTCGAGGCTTTGGTTGCCTTTTTCAATCCACTCGGGCCGTCGGAGCCTCAGCAGGAGTCAGACTTATCAATTTGAATCTCGCCACTGGTATTTGTTGCTTGGGGTCTTTCAGCTTGATTTCATCCCTGCGTACATATTCTTCTGGGAAATTGTAAACAACCTCTCTGCGCTGTACTTCCTCCGGACCCTTTTGGGTATCAATGTCAAGAATATAAAGAAATATCTGGCATGGTTTATTCTCATAAGCCTGTTTGGCTTCCAAAGTAGCTAAAATATTAAAATTTAAAGGATTGACCAAGCTATTTCGATTAGTTACATCTGGTTTGTATTTGCCTATGAGGTTTCCACTTAATACGATTCCAAGCTTTGCAGTGTCTATAGAAAATTCGCTTAAAGAGCTCACCTCCGAGGACATTTTGACTTCCACATTCGTCGAAGCTTGTCTTCTCTGGTCCGCCGCCAATACAACATACGGTATTTTTTTTAACGGCGCTACTCTCGCCAACTCGATTTCCCTTCGTGACAATTTAACTTTCGCTGTGAGCCTGCTATCGGGGGGCACATACATAACAATCTTGGCAGGCTCAATGCTCTCAACCTCTACAAGAACTCCGTCTTCATTAACACATTCAATAGCCAATGCTTTTTCATCAAGTTCAACGACATTGACATCAACTATCCTCGGCTCACAGGACTGAACCGTAAGGCCGGGGAGCTCCTTCATTTTGTCGGACCTTTTGACAAAATCCAGAACGGTTAGAGTGCGCGGTCCGGCAGTAGTCATTCCTTCCCGCTCAGGATTCAAAGAGAAATCAAATTCCAATAAGCCGGAATTCCATTTTCGTGTTGTTTCAGAAATTTTAGAAGCCGGACCTTTGAGCACAATATTGTCAATCGAAATCGACCGTTTATTATTGAAACTGACCCAGAGATTGGCAGGAGGATTTGCTATATTTATCGTGGCATTAGGGATTTCGAATTCATCGTCCAGTGCCAGGTCCTGCCAGACCCATATCAGGATAGTCAGAAATATTACTGTTGCTATCTTGCCTACTTTAATCTTTCTCAATACCATATCTATTATCAAATATCTGTTGTATTTCAATTTATGAAATAATACTTGCCAGGTGCTTTCTCAGCGCAGGTTCCTCAACTTTCCTTGCAAGCTTCCCATCTTTAGCAAGTGAAATTATTCCGGTTTCCTCGCTTACGACCAGACACGTTGCATCCGAACCTGTCGTTATACCTATAGCTGCTCTGTGCCGTGAACCGAGCTCAATACCTCCGATGCTGTCGGGCTCGGCTAAAGGTAACTGCACACCGGCGGCAACAACTCTGTCACCCCGTATTATAACGGCCATATCGTGAAGGGCTGCGCCGGGATGGAAAATGGTTTTGAGTAAGGAAGCCGTTACTTTGGCGTCGACTCGAACACCTGTTTCAATAAATTCGCCTAATCCCACCTGCCTTTCTATAACAATAATCGCTCCGATTCGAGCAGCTGAAAGGTCGGTTACTGCGGTAATTACTTCTTCTACTGTCCTTGATAGCTGCTGTATGGAGCCGGACCAGAAGCGGGGCTGGCCAAGACGCATAAGCACTCTTCGAATCTCCGGCTGAAAAGCAGCAACGGCAATAACCAAAACGCCGATTAAAAAACCCTTATAAAGATTTCGAAGACGAGCAAAGTCGAACTGCTGGACGAGTAAATTCAAAATGAGCAAACCGATAACAAGAACGAGTATTACGCCCCGGAACAATCTTTCTCCGCGAGTTCCTTCGAGGAAATCCACAATCCAGTAAACTACCAGGCCAATAAGAATCAGCTCAATGCCGACAATCCACCAATCATTACTATTGGCCACACGGTGAAGGTAATCAACGAGCGCTTCCACGAATCAAATCCCTTCGTTCTTTTCGTCAGTAATACCCGTTGTGTAAAATCTAACGCAGTATACCCGATTTTCGTTTTCGCAGAACTCACAAAATCAAAAAAAGTATTAATCATTTGATAATTACTTTTAGTCAATCTGCGCATTTATTATAGAAGCCGCCAAAATTGTTGTCAAGCCCATCGGAAATTTACTCGGGATATCCAGAAAAATGTGAGATTTTTTAGTAAACTTGCCTCATCATGACAAGTGCAAATTTGGATAGATATGCAACAAAAGCCGAACAAACAGAGCCGGCTCCCATCAGAGTTGCAACGTAAAGTACACCCGCAACGAGAGACGGATTTGCACGAGAGATTCAATAAAGATATCGCATAAGCACTAACGTAGCTTCCTGACGTAAATTCAGCCCCTTTCTCAATTCCTGCCGTGCCTTATCCATTTGCTCACTGGCCTCTCGTCTGATTTTCCGCAGGGCCTCTATTTTACGTTCTATTTCCTCCCGTGTCGAATTTTCATCTTCCAGAAGCTCAAGAAGTTCCTCACAAACCCTTTCACATTCAGTCAGTTCACCGGGAGCCTTACGTTCAGGCAACCTCTCCCATTCCCAGCCTTCTTCGAACTTGGTGACAGGCTGGCGACTGTCTTGTTTCGATGTCTCCTTTTGTTCAATAACATTAACCTTACCACCTGCCGAGCCGACTGAGCTGCTCGTGAAGCCACTACTGTAGGCATAAGAGGAACTGGACCTTTTATAATATTTTGGTCTTATATAAGCATTCCCTCGGTCCCAAATATTCGTAATTTTTTCAAGCTTCGGCTTAAGAACCTTCCATTGCCGTTCGGTTACTCCAAGTTCCTGTTTCCTAAATTCATCAAGGGACTTAGCAAAGCCACTCCGTTTCAGTTCTTCTACTCTTGCCTGCTCCTCTTGAATCTGCCTTTCCAACTGCTGTATCCTTCGTTCGTGCATTTTTCGCCGTTGTCTGGCCCTTTGCGTAGCCCAATTACTCATATCAGTGGTTCTTCCCGCTCTTCTACCTCTTCGAGTTTGAGACAGCGTTCGGTCCACACACACAATCACAAAGAGACATATACACAACCCAATAATCATTTTTCGCGTTGACATAGTAAACTCCTCTGCCTAAACAATCAGCACATGGAAATCTTCACTTTTTTACTGAACTGGTTACAACCCGCTTTATGTACAACCAATGCTTTCATGTTTTCACTTTATATATTTAAGAACTCACATGACAAATAACGTACTTCAACATATTTAACATCTAAAAACTCCGCCGGTATCTTTCGAGT
>CAZJIR010000236.1:0-5168 GCA_964546095.1 uncultured Pirellulales bacterium | reverse complement strand
GCAGTCAAACCGCTTACCAGTAACTAATGATAATGGTGGATTCCCTGAATGGTGGCCAGATGAGTTATTACAGGAAGGAAGTTGGGATGAGTTCAAGAAACGCATCGCTATGCTTCATCAGAATGGCGATCTCATTACTTACTCTGCCCATATAGATGAGCACTGTTTGGTCGTAATATATTATTTCCCTAAGTATAGTCGTGTTTATTGCCAGGAATGGTGGCATGCGGTATATCATTAAACGCCAATACCGCAAAATAAAAACATTTAACCATCCTCTTGCACTGGACTTCGTACCTCAACCATTGAAGGGCAGGATACACGCGGCTTTTCCCTTGATTTTTGACCCAAAATATGGTATAATACGCATATGTTGGCTGGCAGGCCGACGCATACCGCCAGCAGGCGAAAGACATAGCGAAGAACCGCACGTTTTCGTATCAGCAGATACACGCCAAAAATCATCGTTCGTAAATAGTCTTGGAGAAAAACGTAAAATCCTGACAGGAATTACCAATCATGAGTATCGAGAATCTAACTTTAGCTCACTTTAGGCACTTTAGCTCATTCTTCACTAAATTGTCCTCTACCCCCGTCGAGAATGTTCTACAAATCAGCCTTTTTATGCAAAACAAAGCCAATTTCAGAAAAGTAAAAAATGAATATAACAACCTTTTCAAAAATGGTTTATGAAAATATACGAAATTGGACACTTGGTGAAAACAAACCCAAACATTTAGACATGCCGCCAATTGAATTCGAAATGTATGGCACTTTTCAGCTTTAATATTTACTATTTATTATTGTTCTTTTATATTTACTTCTCTATGTATAGAAAACAGAAAACGGACAAACAAATAATGAGGGACAAAATGAAAATGCAACCTATCAAAAACACCTTAAAAATATCGTTAATTCTTGTCACAGTCATAACGTCCTCCTGTAAGACTATGGAGCATCAGGAAAAGAAATCAGGCTATCCGATTATGGCTGTACCGTTTACGGATGTGACGTTAACGGACGATTTCTGGTCCAAACGTATCGAGACCAACAGGACCGTTACGATTCCGTTCGGCTTTAATAAATGCGAAGAAGAGGGCAGGATGAGAAATTTCGCCAAGGCAGGCGGGTTGATGGAGGGAAAATACGAAGGAGTAATGCCTTTTGACGATACCGATGTTTATAAGATAATCGAAGGCGCTTCGTATTCCTTAACAATCCATCCGGACAAGAAACTGGAAAAGTACATCGATGATATAATCGAAAAAATAGCCGCAGCTCAGGAAGAGGATGGCTACCTGTGCACGTGGAAGACGTTGAATCCCAAGACAACTCCTGCTCGGTGGGTAAATCCGGGGCCGCGATGGTTTCATCTGGCGGCAAGTCATGAATTATACAATGCGGGGCACATGTACGAAGCGGCCTTCGCGCATTATAAGGCGACCGGCAAAAGGAACTTTTTGAACATCGCCTTGAAAAATGCAGATTTAATCGACAAGACGTTCGGGCCGGGCAAGAAGCTCGATCCACCCGGGCATCAGATTATCGAAACAGGCCTGGTTAAATTATACAGGGCGACGCAGGATGAAAAATACCTCAATCTGGCAAAATTCTTTTTAGACCAGAGAGGCAATGCCGAAGGTCACAAACTGTACGGTCCATACAACCAGGACCATAAGCCGGTAACTGAGCAGGATGAGGCGGTTGGTCACGCCGTGCGGGCAGTCTATATGTATGCAGCGATGGCAGACATCGCGGGGATTATGAATGATTCGGCCTACCTGAAGGCAACCAACAAAATCTGGGACAACGTGGTTACGAAGAAGATATATATTACCGGCGGTATCGGCGCTAGGCATAGGGGAGAGGCGTTCGGTGATAATTACGAATTACCTAACCTGACATCTTATAATGAAACGTGTGCGGCGATTGGAAGTGTTTACTGGAACCATCGAATGTTTTTGCTCAGCGGCGATGCCAAGTACATCGACGTTCTGGAACGCACGCTTTATAACGGCATGATTTCGGGCGTTTCGCTAACGGGCAATTTATTCTTCTATCCGAACTGCCTGGAATCGGACGGGAAATACAAGTTTAACAGGGGCGCACTGACCCGGCAGCCATGGTTTGACTGTTCCTGTTGTCCTTCGAATATTATTCGTTTCATCCCTTCGGTGCCCGATTACATCTATGCCCATCGAGGCGATTCTTTATATGTAAATCTCTTTATAGCTGGCAAGGCCAATGTCAAGCTGGATAGAACAAGTGTCAAGGTTAGTCAGGAAACCGAATATCCCTGGGATGGGAAAGTGGTTATAAAAGTCAACCCGAAAAAAAGTGCAAAGTTCGCGGTTAATATCCGCATACCCGGATGGGCATCACGTGAACCTTTGCCGGGCGGTTTATATAGTTATTTGGATGAGAGTCGGGAGAGAGTCTCGCTGAAGTTGAATGGCGAATTACTCAACGTCCGTATGACTAAGGGTTATGCCGTAATCGAGCGAAAGTGGTCAAAAGGAGATGTTATCGAACTGAATATGCCTATGCCTGTTCGCCGGGTTGTAGCGCATGATAAAGTTAAAGACGACCTTAATAAAACAGCTCTGGTTCGCGGCCCAATTGTTTACTGTGCCGAATGGGTTGATAATGATGGGAAAGTGCTTGATATTGTGATGCCTGATAATGCTGAACTTCAAACCCAATATCGGAAAGATTTATTTGGTGGTGTTACTGTAATTACAGGAAACGTATCGGATAAATCCGGTAATAAAAGAAAATTATTAGCCATTCCTTATTATGCATGGTCGCATCGCGGGCCGGGGGAGATGGCGGTCTGGCTGCCGCGTCGGCCTGCAGCTTCCACGCAATGATGGGGACAGTTAATAGATTAGAAAATTAGTTAATTTTCCTAAGGGATGCCTTATGGTAAGAGATTAGGGAATTAGGGAGGGCCAAAAAAAAGCAGGACGGATAAAAAATCCGCCCTGCGTAGTTGTTGCGAGCATTTCTTAATTAGTGAGTCTCTTCAAGACTCCAGGTTGCTCTCTGGATTGTAGGTGTCGTTTCAGATGCAGATGTTTCTGCAAGCGTTGATTTAAACTGGGCAAGTTTGTCGGACCAGTTTAGCATCGAAGCAGTCTGAAGCTCGAACTGTCTTTTCTTCAGTTCCGTCAGTTTCCGATTGGAATCTTCACGGGCGGCCACTGCTTTAGCCAGTGCACTTGCTAAATCGGTTTTTTCTAAAACCATTGCTTGTTCCACACTGGTCTTGTCAACTATGCGTTCGGCCTTTACTTGCTGTATTCGCGCGTTGAACCTGGCCTTTACAGCGTCAAGATAAACCTGTGCGGCGTCACGATTTGCAAAGTTGGCAGCCAGAACAATATCCATGTCAGCTCGCGCGGTCGCGTTCTGGGCATCAATATTGGCATTTTCGCGTATTTTAGTTGTGTTTGCATTCGCTACCAAACGGTCGCAGACAGCTTCGCCCCGGAGGCTCTGGCTCAACGCCAGGTCTTTGTCTCTATCTATCTGTGCCTTCAATGTCGCCTGTTCCAGTGCAAATTGTGCGTTAATGCGGCTGATTTCTGCATCTGTTCTTTGCTGCAGAACGGTCGCCTGCGCCGTTGCCTGCTGATAATCGGCTTGTGCGATTTTATCGGCCGACTGAATTGAATTTTCAATTTTAGCCAGTTCTGCCTCAAGATATCTGCGGGCTGAATCAACCTGCGCATCGATCTGGATTGCAAGAGCTTCCTGTGAATTAGAGATACTTTGCGCTTCTATCATGAGTTTCGAATACTGTGCATCACCGCGCTGTTGTACCGCCCAGAGCGTGACTTCTAATTCTTTAACGTCATTTTTACCGCTTGCAGTAACTGCTTCTGCTTCTGCAAGAAGTTGTTCTGCACGGGCGTTGGAAATCTGCTCCAGAGCGTTCGCCTGACTCTGTAAATCCAGTACCTCGGCTTCTTTTTCCTTACGGAAGGATTCAGCTTCCACAAGGTGCCGGCGGTATTGTGATTCTACAATATCCATCTCTTTTTTGTTCTTGATTTCAATTTCGCTGAATCGTGAACGGGCCTGTGCTTCGAGAGAATCCGCGATGGCGAACTGTTCCGAAGCAATGGCATCTTCCTGTTTCTTTACGGCCAGCAGATTCGTTTTGGTTTCTGCGAATGTTGCTTCTGCGACCAGCTCATAGGCGTCGGCCTGTGCTCTGGTTCTCATAACCTCGGCAAAACTTGTGCGATATTCTGCGATGTGGTTCGGTTCTATCCTGGCCGCGACAGCCTCAACTTGTGGGACGGCCGGTACCTCATGCAGTTCCGGCGGCTGCTGATCTATAGGAGTGGTGTTGTTGTTGATTTCCACTTTTTTGGCCGCTTTTTTGGCCGCAATTTCTTCCAGGACTTCCTTTTTGATTCTTGCCGCTTCGGCTTCGGCTTCAGCGATAATCTGAAGTTTTTGTGCTTCGGCGACAGCTTCGGCATGGATAGCTGTTTGACGTACAGCCTCGGCACGAGCGGCGGCTTCTGCCTTAACAAATTCGGCACGAGCGACTTCTTCGGCCCTGTCCGAACTAATTCGGAGTTTCTTGACTTCGTTGAATTCATCGTTGAGTTTAGCCTGAACTTCAGCAAGCAGCGATTCGTAGTTGGCTGCTGAGGCGTCCTGATGATGTTGAGTTTGGGCCCGAAGACGGTCAATTTCAGCCAGGGCCTTTTCAAGGCGGGTAGGCGCATTGGCGGATTTCTCTTGTGTTTTTGCCTGCGCTTCGGCCTTGGTAGATTCGGCTTCTGTCAGTTTTAATTGATACTCTTCATCCGCAAGATTCGCCTGAATGGTAGTGGCTTTGGTACGAAGCTCTTTTACGTGAGCCTCCGCATCTTTAAGGATTGCTTCGCGTGTGGCATTGAGTCTGTCGGCTTCCGATTTTGTCTGAATAGTAGTAGACCTGGTTTGCTCCTCAAGTTCATCTATGCGAGCATTCGTTTCCAGTTGAACCGCGAGAGCTTCTGCCTTAAGTTCTGATACGGTGGCAGTGGCCCGGTCCCGGGTTGCTTTCGAAGCTTCTGTCATTTCAAGGATTTTAGCATTGCTTTCGACTTCAATCGCGTTGTAGATTGCTTTGGACTGTTCGATACGAGCCTTTTCGCTTTCGAACT
>CAZJIR010000235.1:0-5177 GCA_964546095.1 uncultured Pirellulales bacterium | reverse complement strand
ACCTTACGGCCGAACAAGGAAAGCTCTGGGACGCAGTATATGAGCCCAAAAACGAAGCTTTCCGTAAGGCAAATCTCCAGGGTCAAGACCTGGTTCGCTGGAAATATCAAAGATACATCAAAGATTACCTGCGGTGCATAGCTTCGGTTGATGATAACGTCGGCCGAGTACTGGATTATCTAGATGAGTCGGGTTTGGCTGAAAATACTGTAGTAGTTTACACTTCCGATCAGGGCTTCTACTTGGGCGACCATGGCTGGTTCGATAAACGCTTTATGTATGAGGAGTCGCTGCGTATGCCGTTGCTGGTACGGTACCCGAAAGAAGTTGAAGCCGGCTTGAAAAGCGATGACATCGTTCTGAACCTGGATTTTGCCCCGACGTTTCTGGATTTTGCCGGCGTTCCAATTCCTGATGATATGCAGGGACAGTCTATACGCAAGATACTACAGGGCAAAATGTCTCAGGATTGGCGGGCTTCGATGTACTACCACTATTACGAGTATCCTGCTGTCCATAGTGTAAAACGGCACTACGGCGTGCGGACTAAGCGTTACAAACTAATACACTTCTACCATGATATCGATGAGTGGGAGTTATATGACCTGGAAAAAGACCCTAAGGAAATGAAAAACCTCTACAACGACCCGGCGTATGCTAAAATTGTGAAAATACTGAAGATTGAACTGAAGTATCTTCGTAAAAAATATGAAGACACTACGGGTGCTTCGATGTGAGCCTAAAGAAAGCTGTTATTATGTGCGATGTATAATGTGTTAATAATGCCTTGCAGCTTGTTTTGCTATTCGGCAGTTAAATCCGGGTTATCCGGCCCAAAGTGCTTGAGCATAACGATTGGGTCGGTTTTTGAGGGATTAGTTATTTTCACACCTTCTTTTGCCGCTTTTTCACTTACGAAGAATTCATCATGAGTTAACTGGCCGTATCTAATCAATGCGGGTGTCTCTATATCCCATGGTCCCATTGTGCCGTGCCCCTGCATAGTGATAAATCCGTAGGCTGCGTTGTCCCTGATAGTTACCGTTCGGCCCGGTAAAACCGTAAGCTCTTTGGCGCTGAAGGCTGTTGACTTATAGCAAATCCAGTTTTCAATGTAACCTTCAGCTTCCATCTCTTTGACCGGCCTGACGGGTTTGGGTCGCATAAACCGGTTCTCTGCGAAGTTCGGGTCAACGTTAAGGTCCCAATCAATCACTTCGAGCAAATGGTCGACTTCACCGATTTTATTCTCGGGTGTATCTTTCCAAAGCAGCTCCTTGGGAACAACTTGGTGATGTGGAACCGACTCGTACATAGCAAACACATCTGAAGCTTTCTGTGGCTCATAAGTGCACAGGCTGCCTGGGGCATGCAGGACGCCCGGCGGGACATCCCAGCCGGTGCCGACTTCGAGCCGATAAGCCGCAGAAAGATTCGTGATTTTATTGTCACCCATTTCAAAGTCAAGCAGGGCCTGGCGGACCTGTTCTTTTGTTGTGCCGGGCTGGAGACCAAAGAATGTGTACGGGAAATCACCGCCGTAGTTGTTTGCCTGCGGCGGAAAATAATAGGCTTCCGGCTTGCCCAACTGGCCTGTTAATTTCGCATGTTTATCCCGATGATGAATATGATGGGGCAAAGCGCCCTTATTGTCGAAGAATTTAGAATACATAGGCCAGCGTTTATGTCCATTCCAAAGTCTATCACCAATAATTTCGCCCTTGAGTTCATCGATTGCATCTTTGAGAAGGACTTTTTCTGTTTTTCCATTATCCTCAAAGACGATAAAGCTCAGACCCTCATTAGGAGCGGTCAAAGGGCCATTGTCCGCCGGTGTAGTTGATGCAAACCACCGCTCGTCGATACCGCCACGTTCGCCCCCCAGCTTGTAGTAATCATCCGGATGAAGTTTTATACGTCGACCCGGCACACAAAAAGAACGAGGCACCCAGTTCGGAACAAGCCTTACGATTCCCTTTCCCTGTTCAATTGCTTTATTTGCAATATTGTTAGAAGACATAAATTCTCCTTACTTCAATTGTATAAGAGTAAAAGTTATAAATTATCTGTGTTTTAAACTCCTGCGCTCAAGATTTTTTAACTGTTTCCCATTTTTTATTTTTCGCTGATGTTAGCACTGCGTCACAGACGTACTGTGTTGCAAGGGCATCACGGAAATTCGGCGATGTGGGCTTGTCTTTAGCCAGATTCTCGAGGAAGTCGGCCACTTGGTGGACGAATGTATGTTCGTATCCAATCTGGAGTCCCGGCACCCACCATTTATCCATATACGGCATATCGCTGTCCGTAACGTGTACCGACCGCCAGCCCCGAACAATTGAATCATCGCTGTAATCGAAGTAACTAAGCCGGTGTAAATCATGGAGGTCCCAGGCGATGGATGCTTTTTCTCCGTTAATCTCGAAGGTGTAAAGAGCCTTATGGCCGCGAGCATAGCGTGTGGACTCAAAGTTGCCCAGCGAACCATTGTCAAAACGGCAGAGAAAAGTGCATGCGTCATCAATACCTACCGGCTCGACCTTTCCCGTCTCCACATGCATCCGTTCCTTTACAAAAGTCTCGGTCATGGCGCAGACGGAGGTGATAGCCCCGTTGTGCCACATTGCTGTATCGATACAGTGCGCCAGCAGGTCGCCGGTCACACCTGAACCGGCCGCTTTAACATCCAGCCGCCAAGTGGCCATGCCTCCTTGTGGAACCTTAGTCGAAATTGTCCAGTCCTGTAGGAAGTTGGCGCGATAGTGGAAGATTCGTCCCAGCCGACCTTTGTCGATGAGCTGCTTGGCTAATGTCACGGCGGGCACACGGCGATAGTTAAACGAGACGAGGTTGGGCACGCCGGCGTCCTCCACAGCCTTGACCATTGTCTCAGCTTGTGCTCCGTTGAGCGCCAGCGGTTTCTCACAACAGATAGCCTTACCCGCTTTAGCGGCTGCAATGGCAATCTCGGCGTGTACGTTGTTGGGTACACAGATGTCCACGATGTCGACATTGTCGTCCTCAATGACTTTGTGCCAGTCGGTAGTGTACGACTGGTATCCCCACTGCTCGGCAAAGGCTTTGGCCTCGTTTTCCTCCAGTCCGCATACAACTTGCAGAACAGGCTCATAAGGTAAATCAAAAAAATGGTTGACCTTGCAATAGGCGTTGGAGTGTGTCCGGCCCATAAAGCCATAACCAATCAGACCCACATTCAATTTCTTTTTCATAAGTACACTCCTGAAACAGACAGGTCTAAAACACAAGACCTCTTATCCATATTTTTTATTAAGCTCGTCCACTGCTTTTTTACATTGCTCTGTCACAGCCCATGCATCATGCCAGAAGCATAAATCGATTGTCCACCAGTCGTGTCCCATATCATTTTTAGCCAGCTCGGGCAGCAGTTCGTCAAAATCTATCTTTCCCTGTCCGAGGGGTGCATGGGTCGATGTTTCATCGTCGTGTAATGTGCCGTCGGAATCTATCAGGTGAACGTGATTAATTTTACCACGTAGTTTCTGCGCCAGCTCAACAACGCCGCCCGGCAGGAACTCCTTTTCGCCTGGCTGGCGTGCACCCGTGCTGGAAACCATATAACCATGACAGGTATCGAACATAACTCCGAAATTGTCGTGACCAACCTCCTCAACAATTCGCACAATATCAGAGGGCTTATTGAATGCAAAACCGGGCTCGAATTCCCACGTCAAACGAATGCCTGCATCTGCAGCGTCGGCTGCACAAATCTTCCATGTTTTAACTACTTGCTGCAATGCGGTATCAGCGTCAACCTCGTCAAAGATAGTCGGCGGCTGAACTGCATCAACTCGAATAGCGGGAATTCCAAGGTCGGCACAAAATTGTAAGTTCTTACGAAAACATTCGAGATACCCCGAGTTGTCATCCGTATCAATGAGATGCTGACTCCAGAGGTCAGCCGCCAGACCCGACCATCCGAGCCCTGATTCCTCAAGTTGCTTCTTACATGCTTGGCGTTGTTCCTTCTCCGGCATATTGTCCGGGTTTGGATGTGGTGGAAATCCGCCCAACTCTACGCCGTCAAAGCCTAATTCTGCGAGCTTTGTTATGACCTGTTCCCAGGATACCGGATTCTCTGCATACGGGCCGATTGTATATGCCCATGAGCCGATTGATATTTTTTTCATAATTCACTCCTTAGTCTGAAGATAATTTCCTCTGCGAATAAAATCTAATCCACCACTACACCCGTTGATTCTTCTGCTAAAATGGATAAGCGGTCGAGACAGTATAACATTTTGCGACTCTTTGTGAAGAGCACAAAAAGATTTTTGCGCCATTGCTGTAGCGACAACCGGATATTTTTACTGAAAAAATAGCGTTTTATTCGTCGAGTCGGTGAATCGTTATTTCCAGTCTCTGGTTTTTGGAAATAACCATCTTTTTGTTCAGGGTGATTTCGAGCCGGCCATCTTTAAGTGTATAGTCACTTTTTTCAGGCTTACTGTCTAACGTTACAACTGCTCTGATTTTGTGAAAATCATCAGGAACTGCCAAGGCAAGAGATTTCAGACTCAACCGGCCCCAGCGCATATCAATTTGTTCTCGCTGTGTTTTTCCTTCCCGCTTTTGAGCAAATGTCCCCCAGCCCTCGGCGGTAGTGAAGGCGGCCTGGAAGTCTTCGGGTGTTATTCTTGGTGCAAAACCGAGATGGCCTTTCGGACCGTGGTATTCGTAGCCGGCAAGAGCGGTATAAACGCCCCAGCTTGCCATCGCTCGTGCATAGTGGTCACCGCACTCAACTTCATTATACGGATTATGCTTGGCAGGGTGATAACGCTCGTGGATACCGCGGCAAATAGCAAGGGCTTCAGTTACCATCCCATCCCATACCATATTACCGGCCACCTGGTATTCGATGCCTGTCCAGACTTCGTTCCTATAGCGAACGCCCTCTGTGATATATGGGCTCTTAGGCCAGGTGCAGGTGAACAAGCCTGCTTCTCCGGGCCTGGCGAACCAACGTTCCGGTTTATGTACAGCATTGTACGGTCCGATGTCCGATGTCCAGTTATATTTCCAGATTGATTCCAGAGCCTTCTTAACATATTCCGGCGGATAGATGTAGCCGAGCCCGAGCTGGTGTGCCCAGCCCTGACCGAAAAGCTGATCGGACAGGCACCCTCTCTCATACT
>CAZJIR010000234.1:0-5207 GCA_964546095.1 uncultured Pirellulales bacterium | reverse complement strand
ATAAAGAACTTTAACGGCTTTAAGATACTTGTGTCCGAAAGGAAAGTATAATGAAACGAATCCCTGCTTTGTTTATAACATCATTGTTTGTCGTCAACATTGCAACTATCTCGGCTATAGCTGATTATCGAATAGACCGCAAGGCGTTGGTTATGCGTAATAATGTCACTTTGGAAAAGCCCGATGCGTTGACTCCTTTGAGCGTGGGTAATGGAGAGTTTGCTTTCACCGCTGATATTACCGGCTTGCAGACATTTCCTGAATATCATGAGAAGGGTATGCCTCTTGGGACGCAATCTCAATGGGGCTGGCATTCAATGCCGAATCCTGAGGGATACAAGTTGTCCGACATCTTAGAGGAATATACGGTGGACGGTCGTAAAGTACCTTATGCATCGGATGAAAGATACTCAAGGGGGTATTCACCTAAAGCAGCATGGCTGCGTTCCAATCCTCATCGTTTGCATCTCGGACAAATAGGATTGCGTTTTCAGAAATCCGATGGTTCTTCAATGGATATTGAAGATTTGACAAATACTTCTCAAATATTGGATTTATGGACGGGATTGCTAAGCAGCCGGTTTGAGATGGAGGGGCAACCTGTTAAGGTCCTTGCTGTTTGTCATCCTGAGCGTGATTTGCTGGCGGTTCGTGTCAAGTCACCTTTAGTTGGGCAAAAGAGATTGCGGGTATCGCTGGCGTTTCCGTATGGTAGTACTGTGTGGAGAAATGCGGTGGACTGGAATCATCCGGAACGTCATACAACACGGCAAAAAATCACGAGCAATCGTGCTGATTTAACCAGGATACTTGATGCTAATAGTTACTATGTTAGTGTTTCTTTTTCATCAGCGGGTGGGTTCAGAACTAAATCACAGCATGAATATGAAATCTACGGAGAAAAAGGAGAGCCGCTTGAAATTATATTTGCCTTTTCTCCGAAAGAAATAACGGGGTCAATGCCTGATTTTCAGAAAGTCCGTGACGTGGCAGCAAATTACTGGCGACAGTTCTGGACCAAAGGCGGGGCGATAGATTTTTCACAATGTACCGACCCACGCGCTAAAGAATTAGAAAGAAGGGTTGTGCTGTCGCAATATCTGACCGCCATTCAGTGTTCGGGTTCTCGTCCTTCGCAGGAGACGGGTTTGGTCTGTAATAGCTGGTTTGGTAAATTTCATCTGGAAATGCACTGGTGGCATGCGGTGCATTTTGCTTTATGGGACAGGGTGGAACTTCTTGAGCGCAGCCTGCCATGGTATGATTCGATTTTACCCATGGCAAAAGCCACTGCCGAAATCCAAGGTTATCAAGGTGTTCGCTGGCCCAAGATGGTTTCTCCCGACGGCAGGGACAGTCCGAGCCAGGTTGGGGTTTTTCTGATATGGCAACAGCCGCATCCGATTTACTATGCTGAATTATGCTACCGAACTCATAGCGATAGGGACACTCTGGAACGGTACAAGAAGGTTGTTTTTGAAACAGCCGAGTTTATGGCTTCATATCCGATTTGGGATGAAGCAGGCCAGCGCTATGTGCTGGGGCCTGCCCTAATACCTGCACAGGAAAGTTATGGACGTTACAGGGCTAAGACTATAAATCCTACTTTTGAATTGGCTTACTGGCACTGGGCGCTGGAGACCGCGCAAAAGTGGCGTCGGCGACTTGGTATGGAACTTGAGCCGAAGTGGGACAGGATTATTCGGAACCTTTCTCGTCCGACTGTTCGTGAAGGTGTCTATACAGGGATAGAGACGTCGCCATATACGATTACCGAGGACCATCCTTCAATGTTATGTGCGTTAGGATTCCTGCCCCGGACCCCTCTGATTGAACCTAAAGTTATGATTAGGACTTTAGAGCGGGTGTTTGAAGTATGGGATTGGCCCAGCACATGGGGCTGGGATTACCCGGTAATGGCGATGACTGCGGCACGTATAGGCAAGCCTGAAAAAGCTATAGATGCGTTATTTGTTGAAGCACAGAAGAACCGCTATTTAGCAAATGGGCACAATTATCAATCGACGAGGTTGCCGCTTTACTTGCCCGGCAATGGAGGGTTACTAACTGCGGTTGCAATGATGGCTGCAGGGTGGGACGATTGTCCCGACCGGCCATCGCCCGGCTTTCCGGATAATGGAAAATGGAATATACGCTGGGAGGGGCTGAAGCGCATGCCCTGAGCCATTAACGTCGAAAGGCAATCCGGATACTAACAGTAAAAAATGCAGCCGTGTAGAAGAATTTATCTATGAACAAGAAGAAATTGTCCATAAGCCAGAAACCTAAAGTATTATGCGTGGTTGTACTCGCGATAATGTTTGTTTGTTGTGTGGCTGTTACCCTGGCTAATAAAACCGAAACGCAGATAAAAAAGTCCTGCTTTAAGTTTGATTTTGGGTTGGGTAAGGTTGAGCCTGGATACATACAGATTTTACCAACTACGGAGTTTACAAAAGAAATAGGTTATGGATTTGAGCCGGGAGCGGTGGTTTCGGCTGTTGATAGAAGTGGAAATGATGCTCTGAGAGGTGATTTTTGCACAAGTGATAAACCCTTTTACTTTTCGGTTGCTTTACCTGAGGGAAATTATGAGGTGATAGTCATGTTAGGAGATTTAGAGGGAGAATCGACTACAACCATCAAAGCCGAACTGCGAAGATTAATGGTAGAGAAAGTACAAACAGCACCCGGGAAATTCAAGACAAATACCTTTGTGGTTAATACCCGAACGCCTTTGATACCAACTGGTGGGCAAGTGAGGTTGAAAGGCCGGGAAAAAACTTCCGAGGCATGGGCCTGGGACGATAAGCTGACTTTGGAATTCAACAGTACGCGTTCCTGCATTTGTGCGCTGGAAGTTACCAGAGTAGATGATATTCCCACGGTATATATCCTTGGTGATTCTACTGTTTGCGACCAGGCTCTTGAGCCATGGAATAGCTGGGGTCAAATGCTGACCCGGTTCTTCAAATCTGGCGTGGCGATTGCCAATCATGCCGAATCGGGGGAATCCTTAAGGAGTTCGCTTGGCGCCAGGCGATTAGACAAGGTAATGAGTCTTATGAAGCCCGGAGATTATTTGTTCATCCAGTTCGGACACAATGATATGAAATCGCGTTCACCCAACGCTCTGGCAACATATAAATCCGACCTCAAACGCTTTGTTACTGATGCATGTGAGCGTGGAGGCATTCCCGTATTAGTGACATCGATGCATCGCAAGAGTCTGGACAGCGATGGAAAAATAAGAAATACTCTTAGCGACTATCCAGAGACAGTTCGCCAGGTGGCTAAAGAAGAAAATGTAACACTTATTGATTTACATAATATGAGTGCATCACTATACGAGGCTCTGGGGCCCGAAAATATTGACAAGGCTTTTCAAGATGGCACTCATCACAATAGCTATGGCAGTTATTTGCTTGCTAAGTATATCGTTGACGATTACAAGAGATTCGACCCGGCCCATCCCGACCTTGTGGATAGTTTTAGTATTCCAGCAAGTCCGATGGGTACGCCCCAAAAACCTGAAGGTAATTAAATGGAACGAACTGTTGTCGTTGACCTTGTATGGGATTCATAGAATAATAAGATAAATTAAATTTTCAGGTTAGATTGCCATTAAGCGGCAGGTTTTTTTAGGGAAATTACGAATGAAGAGGTTGATTACATTTTCAATAATTTTTACTACTTTTCTAATCTGCACTTCATTAGCGAGTAAGGTAGCTGGGCAAAACCGACAGAATTTTTCGGTGGATTTTGGCTGGAAGTTCAAATTGGCAGACCAGCAGGGTGCTGAAGCGACTAACTTCGATGATAGCGATTGGCGAGAGTTGGACCTGCCTCACGACTGGAGTATTGAGGGGCCATACGACCGGAACGCTCCGACTGGTGGTTCGGGTGGATATCTTCCTACAGGCATCGGCTGGTACCGTAAGCATTTCCGGCTGCCCGATTCGGCGCGGGGACGTCGTGTCTGGATTAAGTTTGATGGTATATATGAGAACAGTACTGTCTGGATCAATGGACAATACCTTGGTAAGAGGCCGTTCGGTTATATAAGTTTTCATTATGATTTAACGCCATATTTAGTTGATGGTGAAAATGTCATTGCAGTACGGGTTGATAACTCAAATCAGCCCAATACACGCTGGTACAGCGGTTCCGGTATTTACCGACATGTAAGATTGCTTGTTGTGGATTTGGTTCATGTGGGCCATTGGGGTGTGTATATAACTACACCGGATGTTTCTGCTGAATCGGCTGTTGTGGCTATTCGTACCCGCATTGAAAACAGTAATAAGAGCTTGGTAGAAGGGCAGTTGCTTTCAATTCTGGTTGGTCCTGGGAATCGTGAAGTGGCCAGAATAGAATCCAGTTTTGAGCTTGAATCCGAGCAGCAAACCGAAATAAAACAGCAGGTACGAATTTCGTCACCAAACATTTGGTCAGTTGAAAACCCTGTGCTTTACAAGCTGCGTACGATTGTTCTCAACAACGGTGAGCCGGTGGATGAGGTCGTAACACCGTTTGGGATTCGCAAGATAGAGTACGATGCGGACCGTGGTTTTTTACTCAACGGCAAGCGAGTGAAAATGAATGGTGTCAACCTTCATCATGGCGGCGGGTGTGTCGGTGCGGCTGTGCCTGAAGGTGTGTGGCAGCGCAGGCTTCGAATACTTAAGCAAATGGGTTGCAATGCCATTCGTACTGCACATAATCCACCCGCTCCCGAATTCCTCGACCTTTGTGACAGGATGGGATTTCTCGTTATGGACGAAGCTTTCGACGAATGGCAGATTGGTAAAACAACACAAGGCTATCATGTAGCGTTCGATGAGTGGTCCCAACGGGATTTGATTAGTTTTATTCATCGAGACCGAAATCATCCTTCAGTAGTTATGTGGAGTGTTGGTAACGAGGTTAGAGAGCAGCCACGTGAGGGTGGCCATGAAGTTCTAAGGCCGCTTATCGAGACTTGTCACCGCGAGGACCCGACACGGCCTGTCACGCAGGGATGCGATAATATTGCTGCCGATGGTGGTGCCACAACGTTAGAGTTTCTCGAATTGCTTGACATCGTGGGTTATAACTATGTTGACCGCTGGCATGAGCGCCGTGAGCTATATCATAGTATCGACCGGCATGCTCATCCCGACTGGAAAATGGTTGGTACTGAGAGTTCTCCTGTCCGCGGCGCTTGG
>CAZJIR010000233.1:0-5213 GCA_964546095.1 uncultured Pirellulales bacterium | reverse complement strand
TTCAAATGTTCAAAACCTTCAGTTTAGAATTTTTTGACTTTTGACATTTGAATTTTGTTTCGGATTTCGATATACGGATTTCGAATCCAACACAATTGGCTTCAATTGTGACAGAACACTTAACCTCTAACACTGCTGAAGCTTGTCTCAAACTAATTCAAACACAACGACCGATAATGTTTTTCGGCCTCACTACATTTTTATTATATTTGCCCAGGATAAGTTTTTAACGACTTTACACTACCTCCTTCCTTAATAAGCACATAAGTCGCTATTTAAACTGAAATGTAAAACTTGCGAAGTACGCAGTTTCCATCGAAACTCCGTGCCTTACATAATACACAGTAACTCCTCCTCTACTCGGAAAACAATAAAGTCTCCTCACTTTAGAGGACTAAAACCTACACAAAGTATAGACTTAAATCCTACTACTAAAGAACCCACTCCAGCGGTACCTACCCGTTCATTTGTTCTCGGGGCAGGCTTTCAGCGAGTACAATACCTTCTTATCTTATTTTTACCAAATTAACTAACTTAAAGTCAAGAGAAAAAATGGCACATTTTTGAAAGATTCTCTCATATTTCATCTAATTTCTTGGCGTTAAAGGGGGATTTTTCTTTGTGTATGGGCTTTTTTGTAGTTAAATATGTCCCCTGGGAGAGTCTTGTTTTTGTAGAATCTGCCCTTAGCGAGGTTAAATTGGCCGGCACCCTTGATTTTATGGTCTTTTTTTTGCGGGAGAGAAGTAATGACAAAACCACAACGTAATTCTGCTGATATTGAAAAATGGCTCAGATTAATCAGGGCTGATGGGCTGGGCCCGACTACTTTTTCGAAGATTATTAAGCGATTTGGCTCAGCGGATAACGCGTTAGGTGCTTCTGTTAGTGAGTTAGCCAAGATTGATGGTGTGGGCTTCGAAACCGCCGAACGGATAGCCGCAACACGAGGTAAATTCGATGTGTCGGCTGAGATAGAGAAGGCAGAGAAGCTTGGTGTTTGGATAATCAATATTGATGATGAACGATATCCGCCTGCATTGAGACAGATTTATGACCCGCCACCAGTTCTTTACATAAAAGGGAGTTTGGGTAGGGAAGATAATCTGGCGATTTCGATAGTCGGCTCGCGGCGCTGCAGTTTATACGGCCAGGAGCAGGCTTCCCGTCTTGGACATTTTTTAAGCTCGGCCGGCTTTACTATTTGTTCGGGGATGGCTCGTGGTATTGATACCGCCGCACATCAAGGTGCGTTATCAGCAGAGGGGCGGACAATTGCAGTGCAAGGCTGCGGATTAGCTCAGGTTTATCCGCCGGAGAATAAAAAGCTGTTTGAACTGATAGCTGAGTCCGGCGCCTGTATTAGTGAATTGGCATTAGGATATGAGCCGTTGTCGGATAACTTTCCGCCACGTAACAGAATAATAGCGGGATTGTCACTTGGTACGATTGTCGTCGAAGCGGGATTTCGTTCGGGGGCGTTGATTACCGCCAGGATGGCGCTGGAAAATAATCGAGAGGTGATGGCGGTGCCGGGGAAGATTGATTCGCCGTTGAGTAAGGGTACACATAGGTTGATAAAACAGGGTGCAAAACTTATAGAATCCGTAGAAGATGTGATGGAGGCGCTCGGGTATATCGGTGAACAATTGGAAGAGCACGTAAGTGCGGCTGCGGAAAAGGCGGCTAAAAAAATTGAAACGCCGTTGTTCGATATAAAAGAATTGAAGCTGAGCAAAGATGAAAGGAAGATTTACGAATACCTTGACAAAGAACCTTTGCACGTGGAACAAATAATTTCGAATACCGATTTGATGGCGGGGAGTGTTAATGCAGGCCTGGTGTCGCTGAGGCTCAAGGGATTGATAAAGCAACTGCCGGGAAGTTTGTTTGTAAAGAAATAAATCACGAGAACACCAGTCACAAGTAAAAAGGTAAAAGTGAACAAGTATCTTTTTTGTGTATCTGGTGACATTCGATTATCCTAATTTGTGATTCGGTAGCGGGGGCAAAAGTATAATAATCCGTTTAAGGTCGGATGGACTTTGTTGTACGAATTCCACATCCTGGCATGTCTCATTGACTTAGTTTTATTATAAAAGATATTATTCTTGACGGTGAGTTATCTAATTTGGTATAAAATAATGAGCAGGGGTTGTATTAGCATGGAGTCTGCTCTGAGCGAAGCCAAATGAATGCGTATTTGCTGATTCTGGCCGTTTTATGGGTTGATTCTTTGTGCTATTTCAAATAGAGGAGGAGTTATTTTGCGAGGAACTGGGACGGCTAAAGCAACCTTTTGCATTGCAGTCCAAGATATTTCACATATCGATTTTAAACCCGTACTGTTTTTAAGGAGGATTATTATGTGTAAGAAATTGATTTATTTGGTCTTTTTTGTTTTGGTGTTAGGCATAACCCAAGGTGTAGCGAATGGCGGAGGTCTTTGGGGATATTATCCTATCAACGAGAACGACTTCGATGACTATTCAGGTAATAGCCACCATGGAACAGCTATAGATGGCGCGGCAACAGTTTTGGATGCAGACAGAGGTTGGGTTGCTGCGTTTAATGTTCAGCCTGCTGAACCAAGCCGAGTTAACTGCGGAACTGACGACCCATCGGCAGATGATGAGTTGTCCGTTTCCGCCTGGGTAAAATGGGAAGGAATGAATGGTAACTGGCAGGGAATGGCCGGTAAGAGCTTTCAATATGAAGATAGAAGATGGATATTCCAGCTTCGTGACACTGACGGTATGATCCAATGGGGAGGTTCGGACCAGGATGACCTGCATATATTCAGCACTGTTGCTCCGGAAATAGACGAGTGGGAGCACGTTGCCGGGACTTGTGATGGGAGCTATTCGAAGGTCTATATTAACGGCCAGATAGTTGGTGAAGGACCCGGTGGGTTTCGGCCCGATGCTGCTTTGGAGGCAAACGTCATATTCGGTTTCGGCGAAGACCGCGATGACTACGATGAATCATTCAACGGCGTCATGGATAGCATCTACATATACAGCCGGACGCTGTCGGACCACCAGGTAATGAATTTAACTCGCGGTATCCCTCCCGAATTTACACAAGCCGACAACGACTATCCTAAAAATGGGGCTATAGGTGTGCCACAGGATACGGCTCTTGGGTGGAAGCCCGGAACTAATACCGTGGTGCATGATGTGTACTTCGGAACAGTTTTCGACGATGTCAACGAGGCAAGCAAGACCAATCCGCTGGACATACTGGTCAGTGAAGGCCATGACGGACTCACTTATGAACCCCCCGGTCTTCTCGAATTCGGTCAGACGTATTACTGGCGGGTCGATGAGGTTAATGAAGCCGAGCCGAACAGTCCCTGGAAAGGCGAGGTCTGGAGTTTTCTGGTAATCAACTATCATGTCGTGGAAGATTTCGAGGACTATAACGACTTTGCACCCGACAGGATATTCGATACCTGGGTTGACGGTTGGGGCACAACAGCAAACGGGGCGACAGCAGGTTATCCAGAGCCGGACTTTAGCGATGGAGAGCATTTCGTTGAGACAAATAATTTTCACGGTGGTGCTCAGTCGATGCCATATTTCTATGACAATGACATGAAATATTCGGAAGCGTCAAGGACGCTGGATTCGGTGCGTGACTGGACATTGAACGGTGTTGAAGTATTTTCGTTGTGGTTTAGCGGTTATCTCGGTTATGTCGGCAGCTTCATCGAAGAACCGCTCGGCACCTATACGATGACCAGTTCCGGTGCAGATATCTGGGGCAATTCCGATGAGTTCCACTTTGCCTATAAGGAACTTACCAGCCCCGGTTCAATTATTGCAAAGGTCGAGAGCGTGGAGGAAACGGACGCCTGGGCCAAGGCCGGTGTGATGATACGCAATACGCTTGATGCGGATTCCATCCATGTTATGATGGTTGTCACCGCTACTCAGGGTGTTTCCTTTCAATACCGTACATCAGCCGGCGGTACGAGCCTTTCTACAGATATAGCCGATGTCAACGCGCCGCAGTGGGTGAAGATAGAACGTGACATAGGCGGTAATATAACAGCTTCTTATTCGGCCGACGGCAGCTCATGGACACAGGTTGATTCCGAGAGATTCACTATGAACGTTCCTATGTATATAGGTCTGGCAGTGACGGCACATAACGACAAGGAGGTGTGTGAAGCTGTATTTTCTAATGTTAGTATCACCGGTACGGTCTCTGAGCAGTGGACGAACCAGGATATCGGGATACTCAGCAACTCCCCTCAGCCAATGTATGTAGTTGTGGGCAACAGCACTGGTGAACCTGCTGTAGTCTATCACGAAGACCCCAATGCAACAGTGACGACAGACTGGACTGAGTGGGTAATCACACTGCAGGACTTTGCCGACCAGGGCATAGACCTGACTGACGTTGATAATATCGCTATCGGCATCGGCACTAAAGGCGATACGACAAACCTTGGCGGTTCAGGTAAGATGCTCTTTGACGACATTCGAGTGTATCTTCCGGAGCCGGAACCAGCACCTTAAATCGGGATTTAGCCGGCAGTTAGGATTGAGCGGTTGATACGAAGCTTTGGAAATTATGATTACCACATCCGTTTTTTAACGGATACGAAATGATTGTTGAGAAAACAACAGATGTTTTAGTATATAGCCAAAGCTTGTTAGTTTTTATTTTCCTTATTTTGAAGGAGGATTATTATGTGTAAGAAATTGATTTATCTACAAGTTTTTATTCTGGTGCTGGGCCTGGTTCTGAGCAACGGAGCCAACGCTCAAGACCCCAATCTTGTCGGATGGTGGAAACTCGATGAGATGTCCGGCACTACCGTCGCTGATTCTTCTGGTAATGAACATCATGGTATTCTTGGTAGTGAGCCGAATAATCCCGTTTGGGTGGATGGATACAAGGACGGTGCGCTGGAATTTGATGGTGGTGACTATGTGGACCTGGGCAATTCAGATGCGCTGAATTTCGGGACAAATAACTGGACTTTGAGTGCATGGATAAAGACGACGATAAGCGGCACAGGCGATGAAAATAAGGGCACGATATTTGCCAATGGAGGAGATTGGGGTGGTGGAATACGATTTACGATGACTGTGAGCGAAATAACGGAAGGCTGCGTTACTGTGACCACGGACGATGACACTGATAAGAGACAGGCGACAAGCACTGCTATAGTTAACGATGGCATCTGGCATAATGTCGCC
>CAZJIR010000232.1:0-5225 GCA_964546095.1 uncultured Pirellulales bacterium | reverse complement strand
CTCTTTGTTTATGATCCCCAGGATCATCAATGCCAAATCGTTGTCAATTGCGTAATAACCAATGGCGACCGTGAGGAGGTCATCCGTGAAGCTCAAAGTTGTTTCGATTTCTATTTAAATATGGCAAGATTCGACACGCCGCTAGGAAAGAAGTTCACGGGCGAACTGCTGGAGTCATCCACTGACACCGACCAAGCAGAATACGAGAGAATAGTAAGACAGGCTAAACAACACATTATCGATGGTGATATTTTCCAAGTCGTTCTCAGCAGAACAATTACCGAGCCGTGCCCGGATGAACCGCTTGATGTTTACAAAAGACTGCGGGAGCTGAATCCCTCACCCTATATGTTCTATCTGAATACCCCTAATACGATATTAATGGGTTCGAGCCCAGAGCTTAACCTACGCGTCAGCGGAGCTGAGACACGTAATGTTGAAATCAGACCGATAGCCGGTACAAAGCCCAGAGGCCGAATCGGAGGCAAGATTGACGCCGATACTGACTTCAGGTATGAGGCTGAATTAAAAATAGACCAGAAGGAATTGGCTGAGCACATGATGCTGGTCGATTTAGCACGAAATGATATTGCACGAGTGGCAGAATCCGGCAGCAGAGTTGTGACCGAATTGTTGATGGCTGAAAAATACGAATCCGTCCAGCATTTGGTTAGTAATGTCAAGGGCAGGCTCTCGGATGAGCTTGATGCCTTGAGCGCGTATCTTGCCACGATGAATATGGGAACACTTACCGGTGCCCCGAAGATTGAAGCAATGAAACTTATACGCCTGCTGGAAAAAACAAAACGCGGTTACTACGGCGGCGCTGTCTGCCATCTGACCGTAGATGGCCGGTTCAATAGTTGCATCACAATAAGAAGCCTTCAGGTGAGGGACCATACCGCTTATATCCGGGTTGGCGCAGGCATAGTACATGATAGTGTTCCAAAAACCGAATTCGAGGAGACCGAACATAAAGCCGGTTCCTGTTTGAGAGCGATTCGCGAGGAATCAAAAAGTTAAAAGTGTTAGATTAATTTATAGCTAAGAGCATCGCGGTAGCGAAGGATGTTTTATGGAAGATAAAAAAAGAAAAGTTTTGTTCATCGATAACTTTGATTCGTTCACATACAATCTGGTCGATGATTTTTGCAAGCGCGACTGCCAGGCCAGAGTTTACCGCGCCGATACTACGATTGAAGAGCTTAAAACATTAGCAGAAGAATTCGAGCCCGATTTGCTTTTAATTTCGCCCGGACCCGGCACGCCGGATACGGCGGGTGTTTCACTTTCGGCGGTGGATTATTTCAAAGACAAATTACCGATATTCGGCGTCTGTCTCGGTCATCAGGTAATTGTGCAGCATTTTGGCGGGAAAATCGGTCACGCCCCTGAGCCTATGCACGGCAAACCTTCGAGAATAACTCACAACGAAAAAGATGTGTTTAAGGGAGTTGAAAATCCCTTGCAGGCCGGGAGGTATCATAGTCTTGTTGCAACGAAAATGCCTGATTGTCTGGAAAAAACCGCAGAGTTTGAAGAGATAGTAATGGGAGTCCGCCATAAAGAGCTTCCGATATTCGGTGTGCAGTTTCATCCGGAAAGTATTCTTACTCCGGCAGGTGGTAAGATAATTGAGAATATTTTGTCAATTGCAGAAAAAGAGACGGCGAAAAAATAAAAGAGGAGCCTGATATGACAGGAATAACCGATTATATTAAGCCTTTACTTAAAGGTGAAGATTTGAGCTTTGAGCAGGCAACAAGCTTGCTGGATATTATTTTTGAAGGGCAAGTGCCTGAGGTTCAAATTGCAGCGTTTCTAACAGCGATGCGAATAAAGGGACTGACGGCGCCGGAAGTAGCAGGACTGGCCAATTCCCTGCGAAGTCACGCCGTAAAAGTCAAACCTGACATTGAGAACCTGGTGGATGTTGTGGGAACAGGCGGCGCAGTGGTAAAGACATTCAATGTCTCAACGGCAGCCGCCCTGGTCGCGGCCGGCGCGGGCGTGCATGTGGCCAAGCATGGCAATCGTGCCATCACCAGCAAATGTGGTTCGGCTGACGTGCTCGCTGAGCTTGGTGTTAAAATAGACCCCGGACCTGAAGTTGTGGCCGAGTGCATAAGACAAGCCAACATCGGATTTATGTTTGCGCCAATGTTCCATCCGGCGATGAAATATGTTCAGCCGATACGTAAGAGTCTCGGTTTCAGAACAGTCTTCAACATTTTAGGGCCTCTAGCCAATCCTGCTGACGTCCCCGCCTTATTGCTGGGAGTGGCCGAGGAAGAACTCATGGGAATGATGGCCGAAGCCCTAAAAGTGTTGGGTACTCAGTATGCCATGGTTGTTCATAGCAACGGGTTGGATGAGATAAACATAGCAACGACTACCAAAATACTCGAACTAAAAGATGATCAAATAACAGTAAAAGAGTTGAATCCGGAAGATTTAGGTATCGCCTTGGCTGATATAGAGGATTTGAGAGTAAGTGATGCCCAAACAAGTGCGAAAGTTTTAAGGGATATACTAAGCGGAAAAGAAAATGGACCTCGTAAAGATATTGTAATTCTCAATGCTGCTGCTGCGATAATCACCGGTGGTCTGGCGGAGGATTTTACCTCGGCAATCAAGCTGGCCGAAACTTCAGTTAGTGACGGTAAAGCGTTAGCTTCCTTGGAGAAGCTGGTCGAAGTCTCAAATAGTAAATTGTGATATATAAGAATGCTGATACCGAAAGTAAAAATTTGTGGTATTACCAATTACGAAGACGCTGCGGCGGCGATAGATATCGGTGCGGATTTATTAGGCTTCAATTTCTATCCGAAAAGCCCGAGGTTTGTGGCCCCGGAAAAAGCCTCGGAAATAATAAACAAACTACCGGGCTTTATAGATACTATCGGAGTATTTGTGAATGCTCCGATTGAACAAATCTACGAGACAACAAACCTTTGCCAGTTAGACTGGGTACAATTACATGGTGACGAAGACCCACAATTCTGTCAGTTGTTCCTGTCTCATAATGTAAAGACAATGAAGGCGATACGTGTCAAAGACCAAACAGACATAGAAAGAGCGGACAGCTTTTTTACAGATGCAATTCTGCTGGATGCTTTCGACCCTAAAAAATATGGCGGTACCGGGCTGAGCTTCGACTGGAACATCATTGGACATATAGCCAAGCGTGTTTTTTTGGCTGGCGGTATAAATCCCGATAATGCAGCCGAAGCGGTTAAATTAGGAGTTTACGGAATTGACGTATGTAGCGGGATAGAAGCTGAGCCGGGCAAAAAAGATCATAATAAAATGAAAAAACTTTTCGATAATATACGACATTTGAGAGGTTAAGGACCACAGAGAATAAAGATATTTTTAGCCACAGAGCATACAGAGAGCACATAGGTAAAGTAAGAAAGAAGAAAGAAAAAGGAGAATCAGATGAAACGAATCCTGTATTCTATAGTCTGCATTTCTATGATATCTGCTGGGGGTACTAACAAGGGTATATCAGACAAGAGCGAACAATTGATCCAATCTGCAAAAGATGGAAACATACAGAGCGTAAAAAACCTTCTATCTGAAGGTGCTAATGTTAACGCCAAGGATTACCAAAACAGAACACCTTTGATGTGGGCGGCGTACAATGGTCATACCGAAGTTATTAAGCTCCTATTGGAAAAGAACGCTGACGTCAATTCCAAAACCAAGGGTGGCATAACAGCATTGATGTGCGCTGGGTACAATGGTCACACCGACGTCATTAGGCTTTTATTGGAAAAGAGCGCTAATATCAATGCCAGGGATAACCACGGTCAAACGCCCCTAATAGGAACGGCAGACAATGGTCACACAGTGGCAATAAAACTCCTATTGGAAAAAGGCGCTGATGTTAATGTGAAAGATAGCGATGGCATAACGGCCCTGATGATGGCTGCACGCAAAGGCCTTACGGAAGCTGTTAAGGCCCTGCTTGAAAAAGGAGCTGATATTAAAGCCAAGAATAAGTACGGTTCAACGGCTTTAACAGTATCGGTAGACAAAGGTCATACAGAGGTAGTAAAACTTCTTTTAGAAGAAGGTATTGATATTAATGAAAAAATCCACGATGTAACGGCCATAATGGTAGCAGCACAGAATGGCCATATTGAAACCGTCAAGCTCCTGCTGGAGAGAGGTGCTGATGTTGATGTAAAGAAAACTGACACCGGCGTAACGGCTATGTGGCAGGCAGCGTGGATAGGCCATACGGAAATCGTAAAGCTCCTGCTTGAAAAAGGAGCTGATGTTAATATAAAGAAAGCTGGTACAGGCGAAACGGCCTTGTGGATGGCCTCGCAGAAAGGACATACGGAAATCGTCAAGCTCCTTCTTGAGGAAGGTGCTAATGTTAACACCACGAAAACCAAAAAGAGTGTAACGGCCCTGATGATTGCTGCGCAGCAAGGCCATACGGATGTCGTCGAAGCCCTGTTGGGAAAAGGTGCTGATGTTAATGCGAAAGACAGCGACGGCGTAACGGCCCTATGTCAGGCGGCGTGGATAGGCAACCCGGAAGTAGTCAAGCTCCTGCTTGAAAAAGGCGCTGATGTCAATATAAAGGGAACCCGCGATGGTGTGACGTCTCTGATGATGGCGACGCAGGAAGGCCATACGGAAGTCGTAAAAGTTCTGCTCAAAAAAGGAGCTGATGTCAATATAAAGAGAACCAGAGACGGAGTAACGGCCTTGTGGCAGGCGGCGTGGGGAGGCCATACGGAAGTTGTCAAGGCCCTACTTGACAAAGGCGCTGATGTCAATGTAAAGAAAACCGGCACAGGCACAACGGCCCTGTTTGTAGCGGCGCAGAACGGCCATACGGAAATTGTCAAGGCCTTGCTTGAAAAAGAAGCTGACGTCAATGCTGAGACGAGTGATGGCCAAACAACATTGATTTTGGCAGCGTACAATGGTTATGTCGAGATCATTAAGCTACTATTGGAAAAGAACGCTAATGTCAATGCCAGGGATAACAACGGTCAAACGGCCCTCATAACGTCAGCAGACAATGGTAACACAGAGGTCATAAGACTCATTTTGGAAAAAGGCGCTGATGTTGATGCGAAAAACAGCAACGGCATAACGGCCCTGACGATAGCGGCACAGCAAGGCCATACGGAAGTCGTTGAGGCTCTACTGGGAAAGGACGCTGATGTTAATGCGAAAGGCAGCGACGGCATAGGAGC
>CAZJIR010000231.1:0-5254 GCA_964546095.1 uncultured Pirellulales bacterium | reverse complement strand
GCCATCGATTGTTTACGTCCGGGTGATATCATGATTCAGGCCACTCATTGTGCTTTTCGGCCGGCCCATGTCGAATATGCCGTGGAGAAGGGTTTGAATGCTTTTATGGAAAAATCATTTGCGCCCGACCCCGGAGGTACGAAGCGGATTCTGCATCTTGAAGAGGTGGCGAAGAGAAAGAATCTTAAAATTGCATGCGGGCTTATGTGCCGGCATTCGTCCGCGCGCCAGGCATTGATACAGCAGATACGCGACGGCGCGATAGGTGACGTCCAGCTAATTCGTGCCTATCGTATGGACCCCGGTGCCCGAATGGAGCCGTTTAAGGGCAGCCGGAGTGAATTGATGTGGCAAATTCAGCGTCCGTACTTTTTTATGTGGGTGTCCTCAGGGTGGTTCATCGAAATGATGATACACCAGGTTGACGAATGCTGCTGGATTAAAGATGCCATGCCGGTCAGTGCTCAGGGTTTGGGTGGACGTGAGCCGTACAGTAATGATTGCAGTCAGAATCTGCATAATTATGCTATCGAATATACATTTCCTGATGGTACAAAGGCGCTTGTGAACAGCCGGTCTATGACAGGATGCCATAACGAATTCTCTACTTTCGTGCATGGTACGAAGTGTGCGGCGCAATTTTCGGGCAATGTTCACCAACCGACCGTGCAGATTTATAAGGACCAGCGGATTGACAAGAATAATATTGTCTGGCGGCCGGAAAGAGAGATGGTAAGGCCGCATCAGGCCGAGTGGGACGTATTTCTCGATGCAATAAGAAAAGACCGCCCGCATAATGAAGTCCGACGTGCGGCGTATGCGAATTATGCCTCTATCATGGGACGCGCTGCGATACATTCCGGCGATATTATTACGTGGGAACAGGTCGTGGCTTCTGATTTTAAGTTCTGTCCTGATGTGGAAGGTTTTACCATGGAGAGCCCTGCGCCGGTCCAGGCCGATTCGCAGGGTCGTTATCCGGTGCCGATTGCCAGTACCTGGTCGGAAATCTGAGCGGCCGGAAACCGGAACGTACTATTGGCGCCGCTTATTAAGAAGGATATAATGCGGCGGTCGTCTAACCTCAGACCTTATCATAAGGCGAGGAGAGAATAATCAAGATTAAGAAAGGAGAAACTAAGATGAGAGCGGTTTTACTACATGTTGCTGTTTGCGGATTAGTGATTTTGGCGGGATGTGCAACTACAGCCAAGCAAGATGCTAAAAAACTTGAGAATATCCAGTATGTGGAGACAGATACCGGCTGGTGGCTTGTTCATGATGTGAACAGGCCTGCGCCGGAAATAATAACGCCCGGCACACCGAGCACGCCGAGCCAGGCCGGGACAGCGCCTTCTGATGCTGTTGTTTTATTCGATGGTACAGACCTTTCAGGATGGACTTCTGATAATGGCGGCCCGGCGAAATGGGTTGTACGGGATGGCTATATGGAGTGTACTAAAGGCTCGGGACCAGTTAAAAGCAAGCAGAAGTTTGGTTCGTGCCAGTTGCATGTTGAGTTTGCAACTCCGTCAACAGTGAGGGGACGCGGTCAGGGGCGTGGTAACAGCGGAGTGTTTTTGATGGCAATCTATGAGGTTCAGGTTCTTGATTCATACAACAACACTACATATCCAGACGGCCAGTGTGCCGCACTCTACGGCAGGGCGGTTCCTCTGGTCAATGCCTGCCGAAAACCGGGTGAGTGGCAGTCGTATGATATAATTTTTCATCGTCCGATTTTTAAGGGTAAGAAGGTCGTTAAAAAGGCAAGGTTTTCCGTTTGTCATAATGGTGTTCTGGTACATGATAATGTCGAACTCGAGGGCGGCACCGACTGGATAAGTGAGCATGCTGTGACTGAGTATAAGCCTCACGAGGACAAATTGCCGATTATGCTACAGGACCACGGCAATCCGGTGAGATACCGCAATATATGGGTACGTGAGCTTGCCGATTAAATCAAAAATATTGAGTGCCAAAACCTGTTTTATATTTAACCCTTCGAGGCCGGATGTGCTTTTGCTTTCGGACCTTTTAAAGCATGTTTTTCAACTGCTGTGTTTTTCGTATATACTCTTCGTGTTCTTTGTTCCTTTTACAAATGCGCAATTCCTGCGGATTGTTTCGGATAATATCAGTTACTTTTATTTATTCGGTCATAATTTACTCGCTTTTTTTTGGTAATTTTGTAAGAATACCGGCTATGCTGATTGGGCATTATTAATTGATTTTTTGGAGTGAAAAATGAGAGCGTCTGAGATGAGAAAAGGTCAGACCGTTAAGATTGACGGTAAATTGTATGCAATCGTTGATTATCAACACGTCAAGTTAGGCAAAGGTGGTGCGGTCTATCAGACAAAGCTTAAAAGTCTGACGGATGGTACAATTCAAAATGTTCGTCTGCGCGCAGAGGAAAACGTCGAAGAAGCATATCTGGACAAGAGAACATACGAATATTTATACTCGGCCGGCAGTGAGCATATTCTGATGGATACTACAACGTATGACCAGATTAGTCTTGACGATGATGCATTTGGTGACGGGCAGAAATATCTTAAGCCGAATACTCAATTGCAGGTCAGTATGTATCAGGGTAAGCCGGTTATAGTTACTTTACCCAATTCGGTTGATTTGGAAGTTACGGACACACCGCCTGAGATTAAGGGCGCCACAGCGACAAACCAAAATAAGCACGCGACGCTCGAAACCGGCTTGGTAGTGCAGGTGCCGCCCTTTATTAAAACCGGTGAGCTTATCCGTGTTGATACCCGTACCGGCGAATATGTAACGCGAGTGAAATAATCCTCATGCTTATTTCGTGAGGTGTTAAGATAAGTACGAAATATGGCGTTTGAAATAGTAAGCAAAATCCTGTTAAGAAGATTCGGGACAAGAGCTGAACGGCTTGGAAAAACGTATGTTGAGGCGGCTCGTTCAGCAGAGCAGTTCGAGGAGCAAACCAAAAAGCTCGACGACGAGGCTTTGATGGCGAAGACCGCCGAGTTTAAGGCTGCGATAAAGAGCGGGACTAAACCTGAGGATATCCTTCTTGAAGTCTTTGCGATTGTTCGTGAAGCAGCAAGGCGAAATGTTAAGATGCGCCACTTTGACGTTCAGCTTGCCGGGGGCAGGGTACTTTACGAAGGTAAAATCGCCGAGATGGCTACCGGCGAGGGCAAAACACTCGTAGCGACATTAGCGGCATATTTGGTTCATTTGACCGGAAGAAGGGTTCACATAGTTACGGTCAACGATTATTTAGCCAAGCGTGATGCGGAATGGATGGAGCCGATATATAGTGCCTTGGGGCTGACAGTAGGTGCGATTCAAGCTGATATGGATACTGCCGGCGATGAGCGGAAAAACCAGTATGCCTGTGACATTACTTACGGGACGAATAACGAATTCGGCTTCGATTATCTTCGCGATAATATGAAGACATCGCTTGAGCAAATGGTACAGGGAGAGCTGCAATATGCCATAATTGACGAGGTCGATTCGATACTGATTGACGAAGCGAGGACGCCGTTAATTATATCCGGGCCTGCTTTTGATGATGTAACCAGATATAAGAAAGCAGACCAGGTCTCAAGAAAACTGCTTAGTCTTCAAAGCAACTATGACCGCACTAAAAGGCAAATTGATTCAGCCGAGCGAGCTTTGGCCAGCGCCCAGGGTGAGCTGTCCGATGCTAAAAGAGAAAAGGACAACAATCGCATAGAAAAAGCCCAGCAGGCAATCGAAAAAAATCAGGCCGAACTCGAAAACGCCAAAATTAAATTGGAAGGTATTACACAATATTTCGAAGTCGAATACGATAAAAAGCAAGTGCGTCTAACCGATGAAGGTGAAAAAGCTGCACAGGACATTGCCGGGTTAGGTTCATTCTATACCGGCTCGAATATGGACTGGCCTCATTTAATATCACAATCGCTGCGTGCTCATATCACTTTTGAAAGAGAAAAAGACTATGTGGTTATGGACGGTAAGGTTGTTATCGTTGACGAGTTTACGGGCCGGTTGATGCACGGTCGGCAGTGGTCAGATGGGCTTCATCAGGCGGTAGAGGCAAAAGAAACTGTAACAGTAAAAGAAGAAACCCAGACGCTTGCGACTATTACGCTTCAGAATTTCTTCAAACTCTACGACCAGATATCAGGAATGACCGGCACGGCCGCTACTGAATCTGAAGAATTTATGAATATCTACAAACTTGAAGTTGTAGTTATGCCCACCAACAAACCATGTATTAGGGATGACAAGGAAGATGTGATATATAAGTCCATGAATGAAAAGTTCGACGCGATAGCAGAAGAGATACATGATGTGAGTGCCTCCGGCAGGCCTGTTCTTGTAGGTACGGTCAGCGTCGAGAAAAACGAATCACTTTCAGCGACTCTGACAAAAAAATTTGGCCTGGAACATGAAATCCTTAACGCCAAGCATCACGAAAGGGAAGCAACTATTGTTGCCAAGGCCGGGCAGCAGCACAAGGGCCGGAGCGGTGGAATGCGGGGTAATATCACAATTGCGACAAATATGGCCGGTAGGGGCACGGATATTGTGCTCGGTGAGGGTGTAGCAGAACTCGGCGGGTTGCACGTACTTGGCACCGAACGGCACGAGGCCAGAAGAATCGACAATCAGCTCAGGGGACGAACCGGAAGACAGGGTGATAAAGGCTCCAGTCAGTTCTTCCTGAGCTTCGATGATGATTTGATGCGGGTCTTCGCGCCGGAGTGGACCGTCAAGGCACTTTCTTGGATAGGCTGGGAAGAAGGACAGCCAATCTACCATAAGAGGATAAGCAAGGGCATCGAAAAGGCACAGAAAAAGGTCGAAGAGCGAAACTTCGAGGTGCGCAAGAGTCTGCTCGAATACGATGAGGTAATGGACTACCAGCGAAAAATCTTTTACTCGCGCAGGCGCAAAATTTTGAGCGGAAAAGGTCTTAAAAGCGTCATTAAGGAGATGATTAGCTCGACTATCGCAACAAACTGCGAGGCCATACTCAGCAAGGACTACCCTTTTAAATGTATCAGCGAGTGGGCAAGGACCAATTTCGGCGTTGATTTAAGGCCTGCAGACTTTGCCGGGGATAAAGTAAATGAAATTGAACAATTAATTAAGCGGAGGGCAAAAGACAATGCCTCCAACAATATATCGCTTTCTATGGGCGAATATCTGGAAGATTACAATAATCCCAGCTCCTGGGACATCGCTGGTTTGTGCAAATGGGCTATGAGCTCCT
>CAZJIR010000230.1:0-5281 GCA_964546095.1 uncultured Pirellulales bacterium | reverse complement strand
TTGACAATAGAAGAAGCTTTCATGGAGATAATATATGCTGGTCTTTATCCGCAATATCACTATTCTTACCATAATACTGTCCCTTACGGATATGTAATCAGCCAATCGGTTGCAGCGGGGAGCGTAGTGCCTGAACACACTTACGTGGATTTTGAAGTTTCTTCGGGTCCTTGTCCCGGGGTCGAGATCCCTGATGTAGTGGGTATGAGTGACGAAGAGGCCCGGTCAGCGATTAGGGCTGCCGGTTTTTCAGTTTCGGGCACATACATGCACAGTGATACTGTCGCAGAAGGACTTGTATTCGGTCAGAACCCGGCGGCGGGAACAATGCTGGAAGAGGGTTCCAATGTGGACTTGACTATATCTATGGGCCCACCGCATAGCCCGCCTGTTCAGCCGGGGGAAGGTTGTCTGGTAGCACACTGGAGGCTGGATGAGATGGAAGGCGGGATTGCATACGACAGTGCCAGTGTCAACGACGGCATCCTCATGGGCGACCCACAGTGGTCGGCCGGGGTGTTGGGCGGCGCGCTGGACTTCGATGGTGACGGTGACTATGTGGACTGCGGAGCCGATGAAGTACTCAACAGCCTCAGCCAGAAGATGACTGTCGCAACATGGGTAAACATCAGGTCGGTCACAACCGCCTGGATGGCTATTGTTGCCAAGGGTGAGACCGCCTGGAGGCTTTCCATCAACAATGAGACCACAGGTATTCACTTTGGATTCACAGGCGGAGACCGGGATTGGCAGGCGGCAAACTCAGTGACTGAGCTGCCTCTGGAGGAATGGCATCATATTGCCGGAGTGTATGATAATGAAGTCGGAGCGACTATTTATGTCGATGGAGTTGCAGAGACAGTAAATCCTGATCTTGGTGGAACTGACCGTAATGAAATGCCGCTCTTATTAGGTGAAAATCCGGAAGAACCTGAACGTTTCCTTGACGGCATGCTTGACGATGTTCGGATTTATGGCTGCGCGCTGAGCGCCAATGAGATTCGTGACCTCGCCAGTGAACGGGCGATTCCGATTGACCCCGGCACCAATGGTCTTGCGGCTTCGTACACGTTTGACGAAGATGCATCTGATAGTTCCGGCAACGGACTTGACGGTACTTTCTTAGGCGATGCACACGTTGCAGATGGTGTCTTAGTCCTGGACGGTGACGATGACACTGTGGCAATTCCCGGCATCGGCGAAGGCCTTACCGAGTTCACGTTCTCAATGATGGTCTATCCTACTGTGGACCTAGTCCCACTACAATTTTCCGGTGGTATTAACACTGATAGCTGGGGCGGTGGAGTCCACTTCAAACTTAACTATGGTATGGCCAATGTTGGTGTCGAAGGCTATGCCGGTGGTAACGTAGTAGGTACGAGTATTGTTGAACCTGGTAAGTGGACGCACTTGGCATTGACAGTCTCACCAGAAGAAGTGGCCGTGTATGTTAACGGAGAGAAAGAAGGCTCCAGGACGGGCGTGGAGGTGCCAGCCATCAATATTGGAAACGCATCTATAGGCTCATGGAATAACGGTGGTACGGACGTCCAGAGGGAAATGACCGGTATGATGGACGATGTCCTTATCTACAACAGGGCATTGTCTGCCGGTGAGATTCGTTACCTTGCCGGTTTTCGGGATTACAAGAATATACTTGCTAACGGCGGCTTTGAGGACGGTGTTTTTGAGCCGTGGCTCGCGTATGGCAACGCTAACACAGAAGTAGTTAATGTCCTGGCGGGCGCAGCGGTTCCCGAAGGCCCGATCGAGGGCGACTATTGTCTGCACGTTGTGGTTCCCACAGCAGCCGCAAATTCCTGGGATACGAGTCTGCAGCACAGAGGACATGTTTTTGAAGCCAGTAAGAAGTATACTCTTTCGGCCTTTCTCAAGTGTAAGGAGGGCACACTGCAGGTCAAACTAAACGCGGAACTGGGCCAAAGTCCATATACGAAGTATGGTGCTCAGACCGTCACCATGACTGAAGAATAGGCGGAATACAACGTAACAACTCCTGTTTTTACTGAGGATGTGAGTCCTGCGACCATTACATTCCACATAGGTTTTGCAGCAGGTGATTTCTGGATAGACGGCGTAAGATTTTACGAAGGGGATTATGTCCCGGCTGATTTATGAAAAGTGGAACTTATCCCTGATAAACACATTGCAATTCTATGCCTCGATACTATAATTTCTTCTATGTTTACGAATATTTCGATAATCGGCGACGGCGGGATGGGTACTGTCTTGGCTATGCTGCTTTGTGAAAAGTGTCAAGCGAGCAACAAGCAACAAGCAACGAGTCACAAAGTAAAAATGTGGGGCTATAACCGCCATCAGTTAGAAGAGATAGAACAAAATCGCGAGAATAAGAAATTCCTGCCCGGTTATAAACTGCCAGAAGAGCTTATGTTCGAGCCTGATGATGAGCGTATAATGGCCGGGGCCGATTTGATTGTATCTGCCGTGCCATGTCAGTTTATGCGCAGCATTTGGAGCCGCCTGAAAGAGCACGTCCGGCAGGATGTTCCTATCGTTTCCGTCACCAAAGGCGTAGAGAATAATACATCGATGCGCCCTACTGAGATACTTGCCGATGTATTGAGTGGGAACATTAAAACCGCGGTCTTTTCCGGACCTACGATTGCCGATGAATTAGCGAGAAGGCTCCCGGCTACCGCCTGCGTTGCAGCGGACGATGAAACATTCGCAAAAGAAATCCAGTATACATTCTCCGACGGTATTCCGTGGCTGCGTGTTTATACGAATACCGACGTAGTGGGGGTTGAGTTAGCCGGTGCTATGAAAAACGTAATCGCAATAGCAGCGGGAATTATAGATGGCACTGGAGTCGGCGATAATGCCAAAGCAGCTTTGCTGACAAGAGGGCTTGCCGAGATAACCCGTCTGGGTACAGCAATGGGTGCAAGAGAACAGACCTTTGCAGGATTGACCGGTTTAGGTGATTTGGTTACAACCTGCATTTCGCCAAAGGGAAGAAACCGCTCGCTCGGCGAAAGGGTAGGTAAAGGACAAACTGCCAAACAGGCTCAAAAGGCCACCAAATCGGTTGTTGAGGGTGTTGCCACATGTAAATCGGTTATCGCTCTTGCCGAGCGATACGATGTTGAGATGCCGATTACACAAGCCGTCTATGAGGTGCTGTTTGAGAATAAACCTGTAAAGACGGCCATTGAGGATTTAATGAATCGGCAACTCAAAGCTGAGTGATTGATTTCACAGACCACAAACTATGAATCACTTAGTCCCATAAACTTTTTTTCTCCATACATGTTTCAATAAGTTCTTTCATCCGTCAATATCCATTTCGATGGCATTTGTTCCTGTGTAAAAAATCTTCTGCTATTAAGAAAATTTTCCTGATGGCAAAATTCAAGAGCAATTCATCTTATCTGTCAACTGAAACTGTCACGGTGAATTTGGAACGCAGATTTTATCAGAAGTGAAACAGACCCTCACAAATCCAGACAAAATAAAGGCATGATATTTTTTCACAAATTTGGCTCTTTTGCTTTCTATTTTATATATTTTATTTGGTGTTGAGTTCGTTTTAGAAATATTGGGCTGAGTAATTAATACAGGTATTAACCCGGAATCCCGATAAATCAAAATGGCCAAGCCAAGGGTGTCTATTTACCCTGCAATGTGCAGGGAGCTCCATTTTGCAATAAGTCGCAAAACGGGAAGATGCGCCTGAGCTTAAGCCTAAATGGTATGAATTAGCAAAGGATTCGCAAAATAAACAGCTATACAGATGTTATAAACGATACATCTGATACGAAATACGCTTTTGTTTTGTTGGGTAAAATATATATGTTTGAATTCCTTAAAAATAACACACACTCGATTGGAGTTGACATTGGGGACGAAGGCCTGAAGCTGGTTCAGCTTAGAGATAACGGAAATGGTATAAGTTTAGTAGCCGGCAACAGTGAAAAACCCCCAAAGGATGTGAAACCCGGCAGCAGCAAATGGCAAAGATGGGCCATCGAGACTTTACGCCAGTTAACATCGAACGGCGATTTTCATGGCAAAGAGGTAATAGCAGCTATGCCAACGAACGAGCTGTATATCGACCATATAAAAATGCCAAAGACAGAAAACCACAAGCTCGAAGATGCCATCTTCTCAAAGATAAAACAGAAACTGCCGTTTGAACCGGTCAAAGAAAATACAATGATGCAGTACATTCCTATGGAGGGTGACAAGGTTCTTGTAATAGCAGCCGAGCGTAAGATTATCGACAGACATCTGGCTATATACGAAGAGGCCGGCCTGGCTCTTAAGTCCATGGGCGTTTGGCCGATAGCAATGATAAACTGTTATACAAGATTTTTTGGTCGGCGAAAATCCGACCTTGATTCCATAGTAATGCTCGTTTGTATCGAGACGAACTGTACTAATGTTGTCATGTGTCGTCATAAGAATTTGCTTTTTGCCCGTTCGGTATCAATAGGACTAAGCCAGCTCGGCAATAAGAAAGCATTAAACAGACTGGCGCTGGAGCTGACCGCCTGTAGACGGCAATTCGCATCAATGTACCAAAAGGCTCAAATGGAGCGGTTGATTTTCCTATCAGGTAAAACTGTTGATAGAGAAATATGCACGGAGATAGCGAAGCAGTTAGAAATGCCGGCACAGTTGGGAGATTGTCTGGCCGCAACAGAAATAACCAATCCCAGCCGGCTTGGCACAGACTCCAAACGTGATAAAGACTCTTTAGGCAATCCAATAGACAGAAGGAATTGCCAAGTGAACTGGACTGTTTCCTTCGGGCTCAGCCTGTCGTAGAGACCGGGGCTGAAAGCAATAAGGTCTGCTCGAAAAGCAGATAAAAGGAGACGAATTAAAAAATGGCTAATATAAACTTTGTGCCTGATGATTACGTTCAAGGCAACGAATCGCGTAGAACAAACCTGATATATCTCGTGTTGCTGGGTGTAGTGATGATAGCATTATGCGGTTCATTCGTCACTATCAAGATACGGCAGAAGACCTGTGGTATTAAAGAAAAACTCGTCAACACAAAGATGGTCCAGATACAAAAGTCGATAAAGCAGTTCGAAGAGCTTCAGGAAAAGCGCGGGGCGATGATGAGGACAGCTCTCATGACCGCAGAGCTGCTTGAGCCGGTACCAAGAAGCGTTCTGCTGGCGTCACTGACAAATAATCTTCCTACGGGCGTGTCGCTGCTAAAACTGGGCATGGCTCAGAAACAACCCAAGAACGGTTAATTTCATCTCCAATGTCATTACTG
>CAZJIR010000229.1:0-5299 GCA_964546095.1 uncultured Pirellulales bacterium | reverse complement strand
CTGTCTCCTGCTAACATATCACCGAGCTAACTCAATTCCGGGCGCCAACTGGTAAACAATACCATGGTCTTTTCGGCCCGTCATATAGGGAATTGTTGAGCTGAGTATGCCAGCATTTGACAATCAAGCCTCATTCAGCAGGTCGCAAATATAAAGGCATCGCCCGCCTCATTTTTGCCGAAGGTCAACTTAATCCTTGCGGTCGAAGACCGCATGCAAGTTCGCAACAAAGGATTAAAGATTGACCTGAGGCATGTATCACGGGCGATGCTTGTCTCACTCTGCCCGCTACCTAATCCTGGCCTGGCTAATCTATTACCAACACCCCCAATGCGAAAATGCTCAGCAGCGGGTAACGGGTCAAAAGCAGCAAATCAAAGGGCCAAATCTTACTCTTTTCTCGCCGCAGCGGTTCATATTAGAAAAATGGCTTGTTGGGTCTTGGCTCAGTTGACTCATACCCGCTTGGCAAGTTGGTTGGGGGCAAAGTAGGTGGCTCGCTTCACCAAGAGAATAATTACATTAAAAAAAGTTGGGTGAAGCTCTCACACTCTCCTTTGCCCCACAGCCCGTCGACCCCAGTCGGCTCCGTTAACTATGCAATCGGCCATTTTTGCAGGCCGGCCAGACAAAGGCCAAAGCCCCTCCTACCACGATGGGCAAAATGACCTTCAGCGCAGGGCTTTTGACCCGTCCACTAGTTTCATCATTACTCCACAAATCTGAGCCGCCTGCAAAATCCTGTCACCTCATTAAAGTGGTAAAATACCCTTTGCTAATCCGGCCAATAAAATCATCAAAAAAAACAGCAGTTCGGGCAAATTGGATCAGTTGCAGTCGAATCAAGATAAACCATTAGCCAAAGAAAACAAAATCCAGCTACTGAGCCAACTTGATATAGAGTCCACTGAAGAAAGCAGAAAACGGGCAAATATGGGAAGTCCCACAAAGCACATTAAGCACGGCCGTTCTACGCGGAATATTCCTTTTACAGCCATCCTCGGCGGAAGGCTCTGGATTCTCCGGGGTGGTGTCATTGCCATCCAGGAAATCCAGATAGCTCTCCCACTCCTGCTCTTCCCTGTCACGTTGCCAGCACTTGCGGCAGACCAGGTCCGGCCATTCCACAGGGCTGTCACAAACTCGGCACCTATATTCTTTCCGTTTTCTGCTCTGAGCACTGCTTTCTTGCCTTGCATTGTCGATTTCTTGCATAGTGCAATCACCTCCAAGTCACAAGGAAGCCTGAGTGAGCCATCTACCTTATCACATCTTGCGCCAGCGCCCGTAGGGCGGAAGGTAGAATGAGTGAGCTCAGGTATGAAGTTGGAGGTGATTGCTGGCAAAGAAATCAGCATAGGCAAGAAAGCGCGTAGGAGCAGAGAAAAACGCACGAGGCAAACGGGTACTTTGCAACTGCCTATTTGTTTCTTTAGCGCTGGTGTTGATTTGGCGGTCAAAAGCCTCTCAGGATAGTTTATGTAAGATCACTGCCCTTGCGATGTGGATAGGCCGCATAAGCGAAAGCCAACTGTCAAGTTGCGGCCTATTGTATGGCTCAAACGGGCGATTTGAGTGCCGATTTGTAGTTGTTTACATGCCAATCACCAGCAGGAACAATTCTTTACTTGTGACAGAAAAGGTTCATGTTTCTTACGAAATCCAAACATTTTATGTACCCATACAGGCTTTTTCTCTATCTGTCGCTCTTTGGCCAAGGTTGCGGGAGCGTATCAAAGCGGCGACCAAGCCGTAGGATGGGATTAACAATGGGGGAAAAGGATTCTTTTGGCCAGGAGCACATCATGGAGATAACTGCAAAAGTGAGGGGGAACTACCGCTGGTGACCGGAACAGTATCGAGAGGGGTGGCCCAACAGGAATGTCAGTTAGAACTTCAATTCCTGGAAGTACCTTAGTCCAAAGTTTCTTCTTTTCGCATGCTCCTGAATCCGGTATATATAAGATTAATTTTCGATTACGTTGGCGAGACCTAGTATAGAGTTGCCCATGGGCTAGGAAGATAAACGGCAGGAAAAATAAGATTTCGGATGCAAAAGAGAGCGAGCATTTGCAAAAAAAACCTAAAGACCGGCGGTACAGGTAAGGAGACAAAGTAATGACTGTTTCCAGGAGCACCAAGAAAGAATCTATTGAAGAAGTCCAGACGCAACGTTCACAGCTACAGAAACTTCGAAGTGGTGAAGTCAAACACAAATTCACAGCAGAATCTCTCAAAGAAAAAAACGAAGAATATGCTAAAATCTTTGGATCATATCAAGAGGCTATCTCAGAGTTGCGTGAGTTGTACATAAGAGACGCTGGTTTTGAGCAGATGCTTCAAAAGACAGTGGATCTATTCGTTAAGAACTTTGGTTATTATATGGCCTGGTACGGTGAGTTAAAAACGGATGAGAATGTAATTATCCCCAAGGTGTGGGCTGGAAAATATGAGGAATACTTGGATGGGCTGCGACTTGAGCTTGACGATAGCAAAGATGCTAAATGTGCTATGAGTCTTGCAATTGTAAACAAAGAACCCTTTGGATATGCCGATCTTGAGCATGATAAAGATTTCGAGAAGTGGCGCCCATTAGCCCTTAAATATGGATATTGTTCGAACCAAGCGATTCCGCTCGTTATAGATGGTAAAAGTGTTGGAGCGTTCTTGATTTATAGTACCCGTACCCAAGCATTTGGCGAACACTTGATTCGGTATCTTGCGGGAATCGCGAATGAACTTGCTACGATTGTAGAAAACCTTACTGAGCGTAAGAAGGCCTGGGAAGCGTATAGCGCACTTGTAGACCATTCACTGCAAGGACTCGTAATCTTTCAAGATGAATGCATTGTTTTCACCAACCAAGCCATGGCCGGGATCACTGGTTATGCGGTGGATGAAATGCTGGCTGCATCTTCCCAACAAATGCGGGCATTTGTACACCCAGAAGACCAAACATTCGCGTGGCGGCGGCATGAGCATCGGCTCATAGGTAAGCCCTCACCTGAGTACTATGAGCTTCGTGGCATTCGCAAGGATGGAACAGTATGTTGGTCAGAGATACATGCCAGTAAGATTGAGTACCAAGGTAAGCCTGCCATACAGGCTGCTTTTGTCGACATTACCGAACGCAAGGAAGCGGAGCAAGCATTACAGAAACGGACAGAGGAACTAACAATTATAAACGAAATGGCGATAGAACTGGCAGTTGCATCTTCCAGAGGCGAGGTTTACAAACTTGTTTGTGAGAAGCTGAGAGGTATCACTGGGGCCCTCTTTACAGCCATAACACGTTTTGACTCCCAGGGGTTGGAACTGAAGGTTGAACATTTCTCCACGGACAACAAATTTATCACCAAAGCAAATAAGATACTTGGCCGGAAAGTCAAAAAGCTCCGAATTACTCTGAAGCCTCAAAATATTGAACTAATGCTGTCGGGGAAGGCAAAGAAGTTGGAGGCGCCCGATAAGATGATGTTCGGTACGATTCCGAGAGCCATGATTAACACCCTCAAAAGAGTTCTTAAAATTGGCGATGTATATGGATTAACCTTACATTATGGAGGCAAATTATTAGGTACGATGCCAATTTTAATGCCTCGACAGAAACCTTCTCTTTCAATTGAGATGCTCAAAGCTTTTGCCAATTTGGTCTCTGCTTCTCTCCAGCGCATAAAGGTTGAAGAAGAACGCGTAGCCGCCCTGCGGGAAAGAGCGGTTGTTGTTGATGCTATGTATGATTCGGTTATTGTTCTTAATCCGGATGGACAGATAATCTCCTGCAATCCTGCTAACTTAAGGATGTTCGGTCGTAGTTCTGCAGACGAAATCTTGGGAAGACACTTTAGTGAATTGAGGGAAATCTTTTGTGACCCGGAAGAAGATATTCCGAAGATGTTAGGAGTATTTGAGAGGATAATTCAAAACGGCTTTTGCGAACCTGTTGAGGTTAGGGTTCGAAGGGTAGACGGAATAGAGCTGACCATTAGTGCTTCGGTAAGTTTACAGAGAGACGCGATGGGCAATCCTCTTAATGTTGTAGTAATTTTGAGGGACATTACGCCGCAAAAACGGCTACAAGAGATGGAAAAGGAAGCGGCGGTGAATAGGACGGCAGTAGAGACGATTGAAGGAATGCTCGAAGCAGTCGCGATTATGGACCTTGATGGGACAATTCGCCAGGTCAATAGCGAATTTGAGAGGGGTTCGGGATACAAAAAGGAAGAGATAATCGGAAAGACGGCGATCGAGCTTGGAATTATTGCCAAAGAAGAAAGCCAAAGGGTTGATAAGGAAATTATTCCGAAATTAATGAATGAAGGTCTTGTTCGAAACATTGAGACAGTTGTTATGAATAAGGACGGGACAAGATTTTCCGCCTTGATGAGCTGGAGACTAATGAAGGATGCCCAAGGCAATCCCAAAAGCATTATCGCCACGGTAATAGACATTACTGAGCTCAAGCGGGCGGAAGAGCAACTTCGAGAGTATCAGAAGAAGCTCCAGTCGATGGCTTCGGAATTGTCGTTAACCGAAGAGCGTGAAAGACGGCACATTGCCACAGGATTGCATGACCGCATTGTACAATCCTTAGTATTCACGAAGATGAAATTAGATAAATTGCGGTTATCAACCATACCGGTTGATTCCGGTACGCACCTGGAAGAAATCAGCGATATGCTCGATCAGGTTATTGAGGAGACACAAAACATAACTTACGATTTAGGCTCACCGACTCTTTATGAGCTTGGCATAGAGGCAGCAATAAAGGAGTGGCTGAGTGAGGAAATAGAACAAAGACATAACATCTCAACTTCTTTTAAAGTTAAGGGCGCTCCGATATCTTTAAGTGAGGATATAAGTGGCTTTCTTTTTCGAAGCGTACGAGAACTGTTGGTAAATGCAGCTAAGCACGGAAAGGCGCAACATATTAAGGTTTTCCTTCAGAAAGGAAAAGACGAGATAAGGATCTGCGTTGAGGACGATGGAATTGGATTCGAGTTATCAGAACAAGGCGTACCTAAAGATAAAAAATGCGGCTATGGTCTTTTCAGTATAAGAGAACACTTGAGCCACATCGGAGGACATATAAACATTAGATCGGAACTGCAGCATGGAACACAGGTTGTCTTAGTAGCGCCATCAAAAGTAAAAATTTCAGGAACATGAGGTCAACATGAATATAAAGGTCCTTTTAGCAGATGACCACGAAATCGTACGCTTCGGCCTGCGTTCCCTAATCGAAGAGCAGCCAGATATGGAGATAATTGGTGAAGCAGAGAACGGACGCAAGGCAATC
>CAZJIR010000228.1:0-5300 GCA_964546095.1 uncultured Pirellulales bacterium | reverse complement strand
CCTCCATCGATCCGAACGAACTAAGGGCCAGAATTATTCTTCCCGTTGACATGCTCCTGAAACCCGATGGCTGCAACATTGTAATTGGGTTTACGGATGATAAAGGTCATAGCGACTCATATAAGTTTCCCCTCGAAATCATCGAACGAGAAGAGATTACTCAAGGCCTATTTAGGAAGACAAGCGTTATGATGTCAACCCTTAGATTATCGCCCCAGGCTGTGAATGATTTCGTACGATTTCAGAAAGGACTGCAGACAAAAGAGCGGAAACACGGAAAGGCGTCAGTGCATGTGTCTTTTGACTTTGACAGGTCTGAGCCGTTGAAAGAGGGGGAGTCACCAAAACCGTTTGAATTAAGCATTCTTCTCAAATTAAAAGCAAATGAGGACTATTTGACTCTGATTGACAAAGCCAAAATAACAAAATTCGAGAAGAATAAACCTGAGCAAAAGAAAGATGAACCTGAGCAAAAGAAAGATGAACCTGAGCAAAATAGCTTACTTGAGGATAAAAAACAACCAGTAAACGGTAATGATTAAGCACCAGCAAAGTTGACGGCGTCCTTAACGACAAAGTTAAGGTCAATAGGTATGGAAATGCAAAAAAATCTTGTAATCCGCCATGAGGGCAATCCCATCCTGACAAAGGATGATATTCCCTATCCCGTTCAAACAGTTCACAACGCAGGCGTTACGAAGTTTGATGGTAGGTACATAATGCTGTTTCGTTCGCATCTGGATACGGGAAGGTCCATAATAGGCCTTGCAGAAAGTGAAGATGGGTTCAGTTTCAAGGCCCGCCCTGAGCCTTTTATGACACCAGGCAAAGAGCCTGTATTTTGTGAGTATGAGCAGTTCGGCGTCGAAGACCCGCGCATTACGCATCTTGAGGGCGTTTTCTATATAACGTACAGCGCATATTCGGCTCATGGAGTTCGTATCGGTCTGGCGAAGACGACCGATTTTCAATCGGTTGAGAGAGTGGCTTTTATAACTCAGGCCGATTATAGAAATACCGTGCTCTTCCCCGAAAAAATCAATGATAGATACGTAAAGCTCGACAGGCCTCATTCGGATATCAGCCCCTGGTCTATATGGATTAGCTTCTCACCTGATTTAATACACTGGGGCGATTCGAAACTTGTAATGAAACCTCTGCCTTACCACTGGGACCAGATGAAGATTGGCCCTGGCGCTCCTCCGATTCGTACAGATAAAGGCTGGCTTAATATCTATCATGGTGTCTTTCCCACAATGGATGGACATGTTTACAGGCTGGGTGCTGCCTTGCATAAGCTCGACGACCCGGCGGTGGTTCTTGGCGTTGTTGACCGCTGGATTTTGCAGCCCGAAGACCCATGGGAGCTTGTTGGTTATGTGCACAACGTGGTCTTTAGCTGCGGGGCTGTGCCTGAGGACGATGGGACATTAAAACTCTACTGGGGAGGGGCCGACAAGGTCATGTGCGCAGGCACAGCTGTAATCGACGAGCTTGTCGAGCTCTGCCTGACAGATTCAAGGCCCGCTATATAATTATTTCATGTCTGGATGTAATTATAACGTTTGAGTTAGCCGGATGTGGTGTTTTTCACTATTATTCTGCTTAGTGATATGTTCTGCATTGCTCTTTCTTCTAAGATAGAACCACATTTTGTTTCCATCATGTCCTAAAATGAGCGTATCATCGTGGAATCTAAACGTTTGTTGGCCTTTCATTTGATTCGGCCAGAACGCAAAGAGTTTCGGCAGGCTTTTTTGTGCTGATGAGGAAGGTTTATCAAATTTGTAGGTAATAAGAAATCCTCGCTCGAAAGAGTAAGTGCCTGTTAACGACTCATCTATTATTTGGTCGTCGTCTCCGTATTGTTTACAATCCCAAAGGAAGTGTCCATCGTGGTCGAAAGTAACGGATAGATGCAATTTATCGTCTGCTTTGTAACGAGCGCCCTCAGTGTTTGTATAGTATTTTACCCATGTGCCTACGATTTTTTGAAATTTGGTTTTAAGCTTAGTTGTATTGTGTGATTGGATAGATTTTAATTGTGGTGTGGAGGAATCTTTTTTCATGTTGTTTGCTGGGTCTAAATTCTTTCTTGGTTGGATATTTGTTGTAGGATTCGTCGTTGATTTTAGCGAGAACCATATGCCAACTCCAGCAACGGATGCCAGAATGAGAATAATGAGGATATTTCTGGTATTAATGGCGATATTTCTCATAACGAAACCTCCTTGTTTATTTCATCGAACTATGATTTCTGTAAAAAATCAATTTCACTGAAGATTTACAAAAACTTATCTCACTACTTTTGAATAATAACCAATCCCGGCGGGGAAGTCAACGGGTTTAAGCACAATTCGGAGTGATTTTGCCCGAAATGGGATGATGTGAACAAGTCTATCTTGGTCTTTTTGCCATTAGCAGGGTGATTCTGTCGTACGTATCTTTCGGCAGGGCATCTTTTAATATCTTTCGGATTTCCCTCATTGGGGTTCTTTGGGTGATATGCGTGACTATGATGTGCTCGTTCTGTAAACTTTGGAGCAGCTTTGTAAATTCGTCGATATGCATGTGCCTGCCTGCTTCGGCCCGGCCCGAATGTTCATCTTCATAGAATGTACACTCGGCGATTAAAATCTTACTCTCGGCGATATACTTCAATTGCGAAAAGTCAACATACTGCGTATCACCAAGATACGTAACAATCGGAATCTCAACCGGATAATCTATTTTCACGCCCTGTTTTTTCAGCTCGACAAGTTGCGGCCCATTAAGGCTTGTGTATTCGGGTTTTAGCTTTTTTCTTTTTTCGATAACGCTGTAACCGACAGAGCCTTTGCTGTGTTTTGTCGGGAATACCCTTGCTAAGAGATTGGGTTTTATCTGATATTCATCGCCCGGTTTTACGCCGACAAGGTTGCCCGGCACTTTGTTACCATCCAACTTTGACCATGCCTCGATAATGTCTCTCATGGGCGGCAGAAGGTTTTTAGGGGCTAAAATCGTACCGGGTGATATTCCACAGAAATTCCTGTGCGAAAGGTAGTACGCTATCCCCGCAGCGTGGTCCATGTGCCCATGTGTGAGCAGGACATGGTTTATGGCGATAATCTGGTCGGGGGCCTTGCCTATATCGAAGCAAACATCCAGTTGGGGCATTGCAACTACAGTTTCTTCGCCTGCTATCGAATAGCCGATGATGTCCAAATCGTCGAGCTTGATATGTGCTAAATTATGGCTGGCCATTAGAAATTGACTATTTTCGGTTTACGATTTACTATTAATTACTGACGGTTCTTTGTTCAGGAATAAATTGAACACTTTAGCCAATAGTAAGTAGTTAATAAGAAATAGTCAATTAAATATGCCTTCTGAGCAAATGGTTGAAGAATCAATTACCAATAGGAAGTGGGGATTAAAACGCTTTTTCTGGATGGTCGGCAGCGTTATTCTGGTTATTTTTTTGGTTCTTCTCATATCTGTTTATTTGCTTTTTCCGAGTTTAGTCCGGGATAGGGCCGAACGAAGGCTTTCGAAATTTTCCAAGGGCCTTGTCAGAATTGAGACTGTCAAAGCAGATGTCTCCGGGCAGGTTTATCTCGAAGGAATAAAATTCTATGATGAGGCAAAACGTCCATGGTTGTCTGTCGAGAAGCTCCAGGCCACCCTCGCTGAGTGGCCGAGTTTAAGTCCGGTTATAACGGAAGTCGAAGTTGATGGTTTTAGCTTGCAAATATTGGAGGTTGAAGGCAAATTTTCCTTACCTTTGATGCGTTCATCTGAGAAGTCGGCTGGTCGGAACAATAAATTTGACATCAGCAAAATCAATATCAAAAACGCTGCTATCACTATTAAAGACGCTCAAGATTCAAGGACCATTTTTGATAATCTAAAGTTGTCAGTTGTAAGAAAAGAAAATATTTACGAATTTGTGTTGAGCCAGGCTGATATTAAAAGTTCGGAAACTTTCCATGCCGGAGGTAAAATCAACCCTCAGAGCCTGGGCTTCGATGTTTCATTGCAAATGAAGCATCGATTTACAAAAGCGGAAATGAGTTTACCTTTTACGGCATTGAAGATAAATGAACTCTCGGCTGAGGGCGCAGTGGTTACGGATTTGAAGATGGCTGGTCGTCTGAATGAGCTATCAGAATTACAATCAAGCGGAAGCATTGCATTCGACCAGTGGATTTTATTTTTTAAAGACATGAAGCTGGCGCATGACCTGGTGGCGTTAGCGAAACTTGACGGTCAAAGCCTTAAACTTGAAGAGTTTAGTGCTGTTATGTGTAGCGGTTCGGTTAATGGCTCGATATCTATCGAAGCTAAACGAAACCAGTCGGTGGAATTTAACGGTCAGTTGTTCGGCCGGAAGCTTAGCTTTATGGAATTATCCTCTATTGTGGGTGGTCCCGGCAGGAAAGCAACGAAAGGCTCGGTTTCATTTAATTACAACTTCAATGCCAAAAAAGGGGATATACAAAGCCATAGTGGTGACGGGCAGTTTTTTCTTGATGATGCAGATGTGACGGTCTTTCCAATAATTCCGCAGATGTTTAAAGCTTTAGGGCTGGCAAAACTCGAACCTTTAAAGGTATCTGATGTTGACGGTACTTTCAGTATAAACGGGCCTTTGGTGAAAATTAAAAGTGCTCACATAGCTAATCGGTTCGGAGCAGTGGTATTTGAGCCCGGCGGTACAATCAATCTTCAGACCGGCAATGTTGATATGTATGTTATGGCTGTGCCGCTCAGGCAGCTTGATATTCTTGCCAGGCGTGTGCCGCTTGCTGATATTGTCTTAAATTTAAAAGACAAGCTTTCCCGGTTTCATGTGAAAGGACACTGGTCGTCTCCACCGGCCAAGTTAATAACCAAAACGCCAATAAAGGACATTAAAGAAGGTACGATTGGTTTTCTTCAGGATGTTTCGAAGAATGGTGGACAGTTCGGTCAGGGGATATTAAAAGGACTTAAAGTTTTAGTTCCCCCCAAGAAAATTAAAAGTAACTGAGGAGGACATTTACAGTGCCTGACAAGCGAACTCATAGAGGCCCGCATCCGGATGATGAAAAGTTGTTTGCTTCCGGTGTAATTCCGAATTTACGCTCGGCGCTCAGTGACTTTTCGCTTTTACTTACCATGGGTTATGCTGATAAAGGTGCATTAAAATTGGTCGGTGACAGATTCTCACTTACGCAAAGGCAAAGATTAGCTGTCATGCGCTGCGCCTGCTCCGACCAGCAGCTTGCCTCTCGAAATCGACGATGCATCAAGCTGGAAAGTCTCGCGGGCCAATC
>CAZJIR010000227.1:0-5313 GCA_964546095.1 uncultured Pirellulales bacterium | reverse complement strand
GAATATGGGGTAAAATATATCCCCGGATTTGGAGATGCAAAAACCACAGAGGAACGAATAAAAAAATTCATAAAGATGCTGAAAGAATTAAAGCACGGCACTTATCTTTTCGTGGAACACCCCGGCCTGAATACGGCAGAGATGCGTGCTATTGGTCATATTGGATACTACGATGTGGCTGATGACCGTGATGCAGTAACAAACGTGTTTGTAAGTGAGGAGGTCAAAAAAACTATTAAAAACTTAGGCATTCAACTTATCAGCTACGCAGACCTCAAAAAAGCAAGCAAGAAGTAACTTGTACTTTGCCGCATAGCCGATATTTAACGGAAGCGGCAAATTGGGTATGAGATTGAGAGCGCAGGGTTATTGTTTTATACTTTTCATTCACACCATTAAAAAGTATAATACAAAGCCGAAAATTAACGGAGATTCGATATGTCACTTATTTACCGCCGGGAATCTAAGAACAAAATCAATCGGCGTCAATTCTTAAAAAAAGCAGGTATAGGTGTTGCCGGTGTGATAGGTTTTCCGTACATAGTTCCATCATCAGTGTTGGGTGCGAATGGAGCTGTGCCGCCGAGTGAAAAAATCGTAATGGGTTTTATCGGCGTGGGCAGCATGGGCGGCGGACATTTGCAGAGTTTCCTGGCGCACGAGGACGTCCGCGCTGTTGCCGTTTGTGACCTTCGGGAAATGTTTCGCCAAAAAGCCAAAAACAATATCAATCAACACTATGGCGATAAGGGATGCCGGGTCTATCACGATTTCCGTGAAATGCTCGCTCGGAAAGATATCGATGCCGTAACAGTTGTCACTCCCGACCACTGGCATTCGCTGATAGGTTTGGAAGCCGCCCGCAACGGCAAAGATATGTACTATGAAAAGCCCTTAAGCTTAAGTGTCACCGAAGACAAGGTTCTTCGGGATGCGATAAATCGTTATGGCGTCATATTTCAATTCGGCACCCAGCAGCGCTCCGACAACAGGTTCCGCTTTGCCTGTGAATTGGTTCGTAACGGAAGAATCGGGAAGCTCCACACAATTATGATAGGCTCACATCCAAGTATCACCTGCCCGAATCAACCGACAGAGCCGGTGCCGGATAGTAAAGAGTTCGACTATGATACGTGGCTTGGCCCGGCGCAGTGGTCGCCTTACACATATGAACGTTGTGCCTCGCGGGCCATGGGAACTTTAGGTATGTGGACTTTCATTTACGATTACTCACTGGGTGGTTTGAGCGGAGCGTGGGGAATTCACCATGTTGATATAGCCCAGTGGGGCAATGGAACCGACCATACCGGCCCGGTCGAAATAGAAGGAACCGGCGTATTTCCCGAAGACGGACTAACAGATACCGCCATCGCCTGGGAAATTGAACACAAATACGAAAACGGCGTTAAAATGATTCACATGAACACTGCAATAGCTCTGAAACGGGCCTCACAATTTCCAATTCACTATGGCGTTGGCATTCTCTTTTTGGGCAGCGAAGGCTGGGTTTTCGTCTGCCGGGATTTAATCGAAGCCCACCCGAAATCTTTACTAACTACAACTATAGGCCCTGATGAAATTCATCTGCCTCGAAGTAACAATCATCGTCGCAATTTCCTGGATTGTGTTAAGACCAGGCAGAAAACCATCTGCCCTATCGAAACCGCTGTTCGCTCCGACACCATTTGCCACATAGACGACATCGCCGTCAGGCTGGGCAGAAAACTAAGATGGAATCCTGAAAAGGAGGAATTCATTAATGATGAACAGGCCAACAGGATGTTAACACGTCCTATGCGGAGTCCCTGGCACTTGTAGTTCTCCTGTTACAGAATATCTTAAAATTTGTAAATAATCACAAAGGCGGCAAATGAAACAGAAATCGAAATGTATAAAACTAACACTACTTGCCATCTGGACTTTATCACAGCTATCGAGCGTCTCCATCGCGGCCATCTCACAACAGGAAAGAAAAAAGATAGAAAACGTCATACCCAAAAAGGCGCCGGCCACACCAAAGCAACCTCGAAAACTCTTAATTTTCAATCTGGATATTTGGGATGGTAAGGTACGAAAAGGCCATGCCTCAGTTCCTTACGGCAACCTGGCGATTCAATTAATGGGGCAAAAAACAAAGGCCTACGAAACAGTAATTAGTAGTGACATAGATATATTCAAACCTGAAAACCTTCGGCAATTTGACGCAATATGTTTCAACAACACCACGGGCGTTCTTTTCAAGGAACATGAACTTAAGAAAAGTCTCCTAAATTTCATCTCCGATGGTAAAGGATTCATAGGTATTCACGCCGCGGCTGCAACTTTCGTACAGTGGCCGATATACGACCAATGGCCCCAATTCGGCGAGATGCTCGGAGGTTACGAGAACGGCGGCCATCCATGGAAACCGCACGAATGGATAACACTTAAACTGGACGACCCGGACCACCCCCTTAATGCCGCCTTTAAAGGCAAAGGCTTTAGAATTAGCGATGAAGTATTCCAGTTCCAGAAACCCTATTCGCGCGATAAACTCCGTATTCTACTGAGTATCGACATGGATAAAACCGACATAATAAGCGGCCGAAATATTTGGCCGGAACGCCAACAAGACCACGACTTTGCTATCAGTTGGGTACGCAGCTATGGAAAAGGACGAGTGTTCTATTGCTCTCTGGGTCATAATCCCCACATCTTCTGGAATCCACCGGTACTTCAGCACTATCTGGCGGGCATTCAATTCGCTCTTGGTGACTTACCTACCGACACTACTCCAAGCAACAAGCTGTCCCGATAGGTACAAGATAAGAAAAACCGATAACTGGGAATCGAAACAGACAGAAAAAATATAATAAGCGCAATACAGGGCAACTTTGACCTACCAGCCTGATGTAAGTGACATTTACAAGTAAAAAATATTGTGTTTCGAGTGCGCTCACTTGTTTGAACAAGCTGGTAAGGCCTGCCTAAGAGATTCAAGTAATAGACTGAATTGAATAGCCAGTGCCAAATGTGGTCAAGTAATAAAACCGCCAGACTTGGATTTTCACCAGCATTAATGTGATGAAGGTAGCCTTCTATGGGTAAAAGAGCATTTTTAGTTTTTTCTTACTAATAAACTTATCTTTGTGCATTATTTTAGATGAGCGCACGTATCCAATGTAAACATAACTAAACCGTGCTTGGCAAGAAACTATACAACCCCCACCGGCATCTCAGGATAATCCCGGCTAATTATAAACATATATCTTGGTGTGAAAAAAATCAGCAAACTTCTCTTTTAAAAGTAAATCGCAAATTTTATCATAAAATCATTAACTGGCTTCTTTCCTCAGCCGAATCTACTCAAAAAATTATGTCATCCTTTTTTCCGTAATAATGTCCACCAAACTTATAGGGACGTATCTTAATTAGTATCGCCTACTTTTTCTCTACTTAACTTAAGGATATAGTCGAGGATATCCCTTATACTGATTATGCCAACCAGCTTGCCTCCTGATGTTATTGGGACCCTTCTAAAGATATTTTTCATTAAAAAGTTACAAATATTCTGCATGGCATTACTTTCATCAAAACTAACTGCAGGATGTGTCATATAGTCACCGACTGTTTTGTTCCCGGCCTGTTCGAAGTCGTAGAACAATTCTATGACATCTTTTTCTGAAAGAAGTCCGACCAAGCTCATATCGTCTTCGACTACAGGCAGGCCGGATATATTATTTTCCACCAATAGCCTTACTGCCTCAAATATAGACGTGTCTTTTTTCACACTAAGTATATCTTTATTCATAATTTCTCTCGCTTTGACCATAAGCAACTCCTTTTATATATTTTATATACAGGGATTTCTCTATTACTGCCATACCTTTCCAAGGTTTATTGCAATACACATCCTAAAAAAGGTCTAACCATTCTCCTATGTCATACCCTATTTTGTAGGTAGAAGAACCAATATGACCATATATAAAAATTTATACATTGACCTTCATAACTTTTTGGGCTATTTCAATTATTCTTTGTTGCAGAACTTTCGGTGCAAGAACCTTTACTTTGTCGCCGTAGCTAAGAATCCACCAAGTTATCTCATTAAGCCCGTCAACCCGGAATTCAACTACGGCAGAACCATTCTGCTCAAAAGTAACTTTCTGTGTATTGTGCCATTGAACTTCAGCAACATCGCGGGCTACTTCCGGTAGAAACTTAAGTTTAACATTATAGAGCCTGCCCTCACGTTTCATAGACCAGGCCCTACCAAAATATTCGTCTACATCAAATTTTTCCGGCCGAATAAAACACTCATCTAATACTTCCATTTCTTTAATGCGATTTAGCTTAAAACAACGAATCCCCTTGTGGAAGCTCGAGTTTCCTATTACAAACCACGCATATTTATTAAACACTAAATGATACGGGCTTAAGCCAGCAGATATATCTCTCACTTCAGAAGGTGAACAGTAGTGTATATTTACTATTCTATTTTCCAGGATGGCTTTCTGAAGCTTTGAAAATGTGTTATCGCTTAAATCCAACCGCACTTGCGGCGTTGCCTTTATAGATATGTTTTGCAGCGAAATACTACAAAATCGCCTAATTTTATAAGGCAGGCTAATTTCTAATTTCATTGCCGCAAGTAAAAATGAGTTCCCGAATGGCATCGTGATATAATTTCTTGCATTATAAGCAATTAAAAGCAAAATCATTACTTCTTCACAGTTTAAATCTGTTGGAGGCAGGAAAAAACCTGGACTTATTGAATAAGCACCATCCCTTGTATCATAACGAAACATAACACCAAGTTCTCTGAGTTCCTTTAGGTCGCGAAATATCGTTCGCCTGCTCAACTTATGCATCTTAACCAAATCTTCAATCCGGTTGTTTCGCTTTGATTGTAACGCTGTCATAATCTGGAGCATTCTACTAAGTCTGCTTCGTTTCATAGAGTTTCCCCAAATATAAGTCCTAATTCCACACGCTGTTAAAGCCACCCCATATCGGTAAAACCTTAAACTAATTCGTAGAAGCCAACTATGTTTAGTAGCGAATGCAAACACTCTCTTGTTGACTCTGTTTTCCAAAAAAACAATAAAAAATCTATAAAAGCCCTACAGAAACAAGCCTTTTTACAACCAACAGAAAAGACAGAATTTTTCAAGAAACAAAGATTTGATAACTCTCAACCCTGGCCCTGTAAGATCGAAAAATATGCACACACGTTATTATTTTCTTTCGTCTTCTTGAGCTGAGAAGCAAACTCTTACATATTTTCATCAAGAGTCAATTCTCGAACTCTCTACACATTCATGCGAAGGAACC
>CAZJIR010000226.1:0-5328 GCA_964546095.1 uncultured Pirellulales bacterium | reverse complement strand
AGAACCGCTGGTGTATTATTATAGAAAAAACAGCACAGTTTATTACTTCGTTGATGTTGGAGATATCGACGTTATTTAGGCTTCGATATTCGAAAAGTTGGACGCTCTGGTTAAAGCGTGAAGCGCTGCTTGTGTATCGAACCACAGGAAGAGATACGAAATTAGATGGCTATAACGCTTCGCAGTCGAAGAGAAATTGAGTTAATGCGAGAAGCAGGTGCTGTTGTAGCAAACGTTCTTTTAAAACTAAAAGAGATTGTAGAGCCGGGAATTACCACCGCCCATTTGGACAACGTAGCTTTGCAAATGATTATCGATGCTAATGCTGAGGCTTTGTTTAAGGGTGTCCGAACACCGTTGTCTCAAATCCCGTTTCCGGGTGTAATTTGTGCCTCAATAAATGAGCAGATTGTTCACGGGATTCCTTCGGAAAATACAAAGCTTAAGCACGGCGATATTCTCAGCATTGATTTTGGTGTCAGGCTGAACGGCTATTGTGCAGATTCTGCAATTACGGTTGCTGTAGGTGAAATTTCAGAGGATAAACGCAGATTGATGGATGTAACAAAGCGTGTTCTTGATATAGCAATAGCAAAGTCTGCACCGACTGTCAGGTGGAGCCGTATTGCCACTGAAATGCAACAGAGCGCTGAATCAGAAGGATTCTCAGTGGTAAAAGACTTTGTTGGACATGGTATTGGCAGGAAAATGCACGAAGAGCCAAGGGTGCCCAACTTTGTTAATAATGACTTGTTGGCAAATGACATTGTTTTGGTCGAAGGAATGGTTATAGCTGTTGAACCAATGATCAATGCTGGTTCGGATGCTGTGCGAACACTGAAGAATGGATGGACAGTAGTAACAAAAGACAGGAAATGCTCGGCTCACTTTGAACATACAATTGCAATAGTGGAAAACGGTTGTGAGGTTTTAACATTAAAAGGTAGATAGTTGCGTCTCAAGTGAATCGCGAGTCATAAACTACGAAAAAGAAGACACGAAACAGGGAACATGGCAAAGAAGGACACAATAAGATTGCAAGCCAAAGTGACCGATGCTTTGCCGAATGCGATGTTCAAAGTGGAATTGGAGAACGGTCACAAGGTTTTGGCGCATGTTTCCGGTAAAATGCGGATGAATTTTATTCGGATTTTACCTGGCGACACGGTTATGGTTGAAATGTCACCGTATGATTTGAACAGAGGCCGAATAGTTCTCAGGCATTAGTTACGGCTTATTTAACGTGAATCAAAACTTATGAGAAGCCGTGAACTAAAGCCTTAAAATAGGTAAGTAAAATGAAAGTTAGAAGTTCTGTAAAGCGTATATGTGAGAATTGCAAGATTATTCGCCGCAAAGGCATTGTGCGTGTGATTTGTACAAATCCTCGGCACAAACAACGCCAGGGCTGACTGATAAGCGATGAGTAATAATTTGTTCTTAAATAATAGTTAATCAATTAATAGAGGAGCTGATATGCCCCGTATAGTTGGTGTTGATATTCCGAATGACAAATCTATATGGATTTCACTAACCAATATTGTTGGTATAGGTAAATACACCTCTAAACAGATTTTGAAAGAGGCCGGCATTGAAAAGGCCTCAAAGGCCGGAAAGCTCAGTGAAGATGAGCTTAGCCGTATTACGCAGATTATAGACCGTAATTATATCGTGGAAGGCCAGCTTCGCAGGCAGGTTTCTCAAAACATAGCTCGCTTGCGTGATATAGGTTGTTACAGAGGCGTTCGCCACAGACGGGGTTTACCTGTGAGGGGCCAGTGTACTCAAAGTAATGCACGTACACGTAAAGGCCCGAGAAAAACTGTTGCTGGCAAGAAGGGTGTGAAGGAAAAACGCTAAGAGAGAGTAACATATACGTTGATTAGAGGATTTTTTTGAATAATGGCAAAAAAGGTAAAGCGAAAAGTTCGAAAAAGTGTCGTCCGTGCAATTGTGCATATCAAGGCGACGTTCAACAATACGTTGATCACGGTTACTGATTTAGATGGCAATGCGGTTTGCTCCAGCTCAGCCGGTTGTGTCGGTTTCAAAGGTTCTCGAAAGAGTACGCCTTTTGCCGCGCAAAGGGCTGCGCAGCGTTGCGCCAGTGCTGCTATGCGTAATGGTGTACGCGAAGTTGAAATAAGGGTTAAGGGGCCTGGTTCGGGTCGTGAATCTGCCATTTCGGCCTTACAGCAGGCCGGGTTGCGTATAGCTTCGATAGAAGATGTTACTCCTTTGCCGCATAATGGTTGCAGACCGCCGAAACGAAGGCGAGTTTAAGGAAAAAGTACTACTAAATTATTTCTGGAGGCAAATAAATAGGATGGGGCGTTATCTTGATTCATCTTGTAAACACTGCCGTCGCGAAGGAATGAAGCTTATGCTCAAGGGCATCAGGTGTGAGACGGCTAAGTGTCCGATAGAGAAAAAGCAGCGTAACTTGGCACCTGGTATGCATGGTTGGCGCAGAGGCAGAGCAAGTGAATATGGCGTTAGGTTACGCGAAAAACAAAAGGTAAAGAGGTATTACGGGCTTTTTGAGCGGCAGTTTATGAGGTATTTCCATGAAGCCGAGAGGATAAAAGGCAATACCGGGGAAACTCTGTTACAATTGCTGGAAAGGCGATTGGATAATGTGGTGTATAAATTAAATTTTGCGCCGTCACGTAAGGCCTCAAGGCAGTTAATTTCTCATGGCCATGTCTATGTCAACGGTCGCAAGGTGAATATCAGCGATTATACTACGAAAATCGGCGATAAGATTACTGTTAAAGGTTCCGAAAAAAGTGTCAAAAAAGTGAAGGAGCAGTTGGAAAGCAACCCGAATTTTACTACCCAAAGCTGGCTGCAATTAGGCAGGGAAAAACCCGAAGCTACTATTGTTGCACTGCCGACTCGGGATGATGTCCAGATTCCCGTTGAAGAGCAATTAGTTGTGGAATTCTGCTCGAGATGAAATAATTTTAAGTTTTTAACATTATTGTTTTGAGGAAATCCCGTTAATACAAAATAAAGTTCAATCTGCATGTGGCGGCCGCTTCTGGCAGGCGAACTCAAAGCTTATATAGGAGATATATATGCGAGTTACATGGCGTGGTTTGGAATTGCCTACTCGTGTTGAACGAGACACGATGGTATCGGGCGATAGGTATAGCCGATTCTTGATTGAACCTTTCGAAAGAGGTTTCGGTACTACTATTGGGAACAGCCTCAGACGTATATTACTTTCCTCTTTAGAAGGTAGTGCCGTAACATCCATTAAAATAGCAGGCATCAACCATGAATTCAGTTCGATAGATGGGGTGATGGAGGATGTTACTGATATTATTTTGAATGTCAAGAGCTTAGTCATTCGGCTTCAGGGCGAGGGACCAAAGGTGATGACTGTTTCGGCAAATAAGGCCGGTGTTATAACGGCTGAAAATATAGTTGCTGACCCGGCCATTGAAGTAGTGGATAAAGAACAAGTATTAGCTACTGTAACAAAAAAAGTGAATTTTGAAATGGAAATGGTAGTTGAAAACGGTCGTGGTTATGTACCTGCTTCTGAACGCATCGCGGTCGCGGACAGGTTCGACCAGGAAATCGGCAGGATCGTTCTTGATGCTGTATATTCACCGGTTACAAGAGTACGCTATATAACCGAAGATACTCGTGTGGGTCAGCGAACAAATTATGACAGGCTGATTCTGGAAATTTGGACCAACGGAACAATAACACCCGAAATGGCGCTTGTGGAGGCCGCTAAAATTTTACGTAAACACGTTAATCCTTTCGTACAATATTTCGAGCTTGGTGACCAGACCGTCGCTGCATCTGAGATTATTGAGACAGAGGTCCAGGAACAGGCAGTAGATGAGGAGCTGGCTCAAAAACTCAATATGCCGATTCAGGAATTAGAGTTGTCGGTAAGAGCGAGCAACTGTCTTGAATCTATAAAAACTGAGACAGTCGGCCAGTTGGTGAAAATGACCGAAGCTGATTTGTTGAAAATTCGCAGCTTCGGCAAGACTTCTCTGCGGGAAATCAAAAGGAAACTCGCCGATATTGGTTTATCTTTGGGAATGACTGATGTTGAAAGTTAGTTTTTAATGGTTCAGTTTAATAATGTTTGCAGGCAGTAATGCCGGATTAAGAGGGATTTGAATATATGCGTCATAGAGTAGCAGGGCGTCGGTTAAGTCGAACAAAGGAGCATCGTCTGGCTATGCGGCGAAACTTGGTTGCTTCGCTCATCCAGCACGAGACAATTTCGACGACAATAGAGAAGGCCAAAGAGGTGAAGCCCTTTGCTGAGAAGTTGATTACATTGGCTAAGAAAGGCACGTTACCGGCCAGACGAAGGGCCATCACTATGCTTGGAAATCGCGACATTATAGATTATGAGGATGGCCGAGCGACCAAAACCGGCACGATAATTGGAAAATTGTTCAGCGAGCTTGGCCCGAGATACCTTGACAGGCCCGGGGGTTATACAAGAATTATCCGTCTGTCTATGAGAAGGTTGGGTGATAACGGCCAGGTTGTCTTGCTGCAGCTAATAGGCGCCGATGAGAGCTTGAAAAAGAAAAGTAGAACTACAGCCAAAAAGCGCTCACGCAAAAAGGCGAAAGAAACCGTTGAAGTTCAAGAGATTGACGATGCCCAGGAGAATATCGAGAATCAGGAGGAAGCTGTTGATGACCAGCAGGCTGTAGAAACCAAAGAAGAAGACGCAGAAGACGTGGGCCCCGAAGAGCAAGCTGACCAGAAACAGTAATTCGTACTTTACAGGATAGCTATACAATGAGTGCGGACGATTGCCTCTTTTGTAAGATGTTAGCAGGACAGATTCCGGTTACTAAGATTTACGAAGACGAGGTCGTTCTTGCTTTTTTGGATATTGGCCCCTTAAGTGATGGCCATACGTTGGTGATTCCAAAGCAGCACTTTGAAAAATTGCACGATTGTCCTTCTGAGCTTTTAGGTCAGGTCGGCTCACGGCTGGGTAAAATCGCAGGGGCCGTAATTACTGCGATGAATTGCGATGACTATAACGTATTGTGCAATAATGGCAGGACGGCCGGTCAGCTTATTAAGCATTTGCACTTTCATATAATCCCTCGTAATACTAATGATGGCTTATTAAAGAGCTGGCCTTCTTATAAATACGAGCAAGGGAAAATTGAGTTAGTTGCTGAAAAGATTAGGAAGACATTGTAATTTACTTTTATTGTTGAATAAAAGTTTTTTTTCGGTATAAATGTGTTAATGATCGCGGGGTAGAGCAGCCTGGTAGCTCGTCGGGCCCATAACCCGGAGGTCGCAGGTTCGAATCCTGCCCCC
>CAZJIR010000225.1:0-5345 GCA_964546095.1 uncultured Pirellulales bacterium | reverse complement strand
TTGCGGTGGTGCAATATCAGCATCTGTTGTGTCGGTGCTTTCCCCGCCGGTTAAAGAACGCCGCTGGAAAGAAACACCCGAAACAGGTGTAACCACAACCATAGCGTGTCTCGAACCCGCATCCAAAGTATCGCGAATCATAACACCGGCCTTGGCCCAAACGTCCGTTTCCTCCACACTCTCGACCTTTGCAATAATCGAACCGGGTCCGGTCATCTCCTTGAAAGCGAAGTGGAACTCATCAGAAGAATCCCATATATCAGTACCGGATGCGGTTATTGTATAGGTGCCGGTCGGCCCTTCTGTAAAGCTGCCGACAGATGCCGCATAACCTCTAAACCAAAGAGACAATATTTCTACACCTTCCCTTGTCCAGTCACTCCCCGAGCTTAACGCCCTTTCTGCCTCTGAATATTTCATATCGTTGTCGTAGAATAACGGCATCGACTGGTCACCGCTGTGAACAATAAGAGTTTCAACGAAACTCTCTCCTGCATTAAAATCTGGCTCAGGATAACCTGCGGTAGCTCCGTTTGTCGTCGTGCCCCATCCATCTATCCACGTATCAAATATCCTGTCTGGCGGGTAGTCGTTATAGTCTTCAAAATCATCCACGATAAAGAAATTACCTATTGTAAAGCTCCAAACTTTACCAGCCGTGATTGTTGCATCGGTATTATACTCATCGACTCGCCAGTAGTAAGTATTGTTCCATTGTAGAGGAACTTCGGTCGGGATATACGAAGTATCTTCAAGTTCTTGCCTACCGCGATAGACACCCGGAGTTGTAATATCGGCATTAGCCACATCATTAAAATCAGTGCCGAAGTACACATCATGCTGGGCAGCCCCATCTCCGGCAGACCACTTAAGAGTAGGTGTAATTCTCACTTCTATAGCACCATTTGGTGGCCTCGCACCTGCAGCCCTGATTGGAAGTGAAAAATATCCTCTCGGGATAATTTGTCGTGGCGTAGACGGGCTTTGCCAGCTTAAGTGCGCCATTGCTCCGCCACCGCCGTCATAGTACTCCATTATAAGGCTTACCGAACCGGCAGAAAGGTTGACATTACCCCTGTCTTCCAGGACTTCCCCTCCAGGCCAGCTATCGATAATCAATCGTCCATCCACCCACAATCGAACACCGTCTGTCGTATCACGACGGGTAATAAACGTATATATCTCGCTATATGGCACTTCCAATTCAGCGCTCCACCTGACCGAGAAGTTATCTACACCAAGCAATGGATCCGGTGCTTCCTGACCCCAGTCAAAGTCTACCAAATCCTCTGTAACGGCAAGCATCGGCTCACCTCTCACATTTGCGTTATTGAAGTACTCGCCCTTGATACCGGCACCGGCATGAATAAGCGTGAAACTCCAGACATCGCCTCCATGTTTTGTAACGCCGTCGCTTTCTACTTCATCGATTCGCCAGTAGTAAGTCGTTTTCGGCTCAAAGGCCCCATCTTCAAAAGTTGTAAGCTGCTGATTGCCTTTAAATTCTTCCGAAGAGGTATCTGCATTAGCCACAGCAGTTTCATCGGTGCCGACATATACATCGTGTGACACTGCTGTAAAACCTGGTCCCCAGCTAATATTAGTATCAAGGTCCACCCATGGAGTGCCATCAGCAGGCCCGGGGCTGTGCGCTGCTAAAGGAGCAGTTGTAAAGCTCCAGACGCTGCCTGTATATATAGTAACACCGTCGGCATCAACTCCATCGATTCGCCAGTAATATGTGGTTGCAGGCTCAAGACTGCCGGTATATTGATATTCCGTCTCGGCCTGGTTACCCATGAATTCGTCATCCCCAGGCATCGGATTTGTTCCGAAGTACACATTATGTGTTGCTGCATTTCTTCCTGCTGTCCACTGTAATAGCCCTTCGATAGTACCTTCGGCACCGTTACGTGGACTTGGACCGGAAGCATAAGCACTGGCGGCGAGTACAACTGTTCCAAAAAGACTTGGATTCTGCCATGCATCTCCACTTGTGGTAAACCACGCGATTTGGCTGTCACGAGCGTCACCGGCATCGTCGTCGTTAATATGAACGTCAAAGCCCAGCATATCACCCATCGCCGCTTCCTCGTCTATCAAAATAGCGTACCACGGGAACTTAATTTCGAGGCTGTACCCGTCATCAGTTTCCACTATCATAAATTCCACGCCGGGCAGGCTTCTGCTGCCATGATGATACTCCTGTATCTCGGGAACCTCAACGTTCCAGGCGGCACGATACTGATAATCATCTTCACCATACGTAGTATCCTTGTCATTGCCGCCGTCGACATAAAATTCTATACTATCATCCTGCCAGGACTCACCGGAATCGTTTTGCAAATCTTCATCATTGACGTCCACGAACACATAAAGATAATCCGAATCCCAAAGGGCCCACCAGCTACCTGAGCAATCAACGGCGGAGTCAGGGTCACTGTCCGCAGTAGTGTTGTACAATCCGTGCCCATCCGAGAGCGACCACACTTCTTCCTTAATACCATCGATAACAGGCTCAGGGCTTCCGGCTGTTGGAATCTCAGCGTTCGGCTCCTGAGCTAAAACATAGCCGGCCAGGCCCAATAAAATGACAGCGCAAGAAAAATAAATAAATTTTCTATACATAACAATTCCTCCTTCAGAAAAGGTCATAATACTCTATGCTTTGGCCACACACCAAAACAACTGTCGTCTCCGACAGTAAAAAGACACCTTTACCTTTAAAAAATGAAAATGAAAAATCGGAAATCGAAAATCTCTACGACTTGCCTGACCTCCTTCCTTCAAAAAACATATAAGCCGTTAATATAAAAACTAAAAAAATATGCCACACGAAGGATGTTCGAAATTAGCAAAACCTACGTTAAAAAGCCCTGCTATCCCTATTTTTACCAAATTAGCCTCTTTCCGTCAAGAAATTTATTACTTTTTGCCAAGATTATCCACGGCTCAGTAAAAAATCCCCCCATGGGCCACAACTGCCCCCCCACCTATCACCTATCCGAAAAAAATGCCTCTTTTACCCCAATAAGCCACCCCTATTACCCATTAGATTGATATTGTAAAGAATCACAAAAAGGAGTCTGTACTATTCCTCTTCCTCTTCTGTTTCTGATGGTATCTGTTTTACAAAGAGAGGCAAGGTTGCTTCCTGGTGACCATCTATAGCCAGATCAATACGATATCGGCCGTATTTTTCGAGTTTGAATCGCTGGATGTACAGTATCAGGTTACTGACCGATGAATCCTTACCTTCTTGCATTTCAACATTTGCTGTAGCTGTTACATCGGCACCCGCGTTTCTTCCATCCTCATCGATAACCTTTATTCTCGCCTGGTGCGTACCTTCTTCGACCGATGAGAACCTTATTCTTAGGGCCACCGACACTGCCGGAAGAATAACTGGCAATTTCCTGGCTGTGATAGTGTCGAAGGCGCCTAACACATTCAGTTTACCCCTCTCATTCGTCGCACATTTGCATAGCAAAAAAGCTTCAATATCCATTATCATTCCCTTTAGGATTCTAATATTATAGACACTTTGCCTTACCAATCAAGCTAATAAATAATTCTCCACCCTCCATCTTCTGTGTCCTGTCTTCCGTAACTTTCAATCAAAAAAGGGGCCTATACCTAACCAATTAGTATAGGCCCCGAATTGATGCTATTTAAATGTCTCGAGCATAATGCCCGGCGAAATCCCTGACTACGGCTCCGATAGTGACAAAAGGTACAATCGAATATCATCAATGAACACTACACCCGAACCGCCAATCGTTGTCACATCATCTTTTGTACCGATGCCGATAGCAATACTGTCAACATCGGTCAGGTCTATGCCCTGGTCGGCTAAATCCTGCAAGGGAATAATCCACTGGGTCCAGGTGTCCTTCACTGTTGCGTTGTCGTCCTCGTAGTAGACCACCACAGGTTCGCCGGTGCTGTTGGACACAGTCACATACATCGGCTGAGGAGCGTTGCTGAGTATTCCGATATCCTGGTTCGTCCACTGGTCAGAGACAGTACCGGTGATACTTACGTTGGAGAACACAGCCTCACACACTTCGTTGGAATTATGTGCGGTTACCGCCAGACCTATATACATAGGAATATTCATGGTGAATCTCTCGGAACCAACCTGAGTCCATGAGCTGCCGTCGGCCGAATAAGAGGCCGTAACGTTGCCGCCTATGTCACGCTCTATCTTCACCCACTGCGGCGCGTTGACGTCGGCTATATCCATAGAAAGGCTCGTACCGCCGGCTGATGTGCGGTACTGAAAGGAAACGCCCTGAGTAGCTGAGACAACCATCATGGCATGGATGGATTCCGCATCAAGTGAATCACGAATCATCACACCTGCTTTGGCCCAGGGGTCGGTGTTATCAACGCTTTCGACCTTTGCAATAATCGAGCCGGGGCTGCTGAGTTCCCTATAGGCAAAGTGGAACTCATCGGAATTGCCCCAGATATCAGCGCCGGAGCCGGTCATCGTATAGGTCCCTGCCGGTTCTTCTGTGAAGCTGCCCGCATATGCTGGATAACCTCTAAACCACAGAGACAATGCCTGAACACCGTCTATAGTCCAGTCACGCACAGAATCTAACGGCCTGCCCACTTCTGAATATTTCATATCGTTTTCGTAGAAAAACGGCATCGACTGATAGCCGCCATGAACAATATTTGTCTCGACGAAATGCTCTCCGGCGTTAAAGTCCGGTTCAGGATAACCTGCCGTGGCACCGTTTGTAGTAGTACCCCAACCGTCTATCCAGGTGTCGAATATCCTGTCAGGTGGGTAGTCATTATAGTCCTCGAAATCATCCACGACATGATAGTTGATTACTTTAAAGCTCCAGACATCGCCCTTCCACGGACTATTCGGCTCGGCATCATTAATTTCATCGACCCGCCAGTAATATGTTTGACCAAAATCGAGAAGGCCGGCAGGCTCATAACCAGTTTCAACCAGACCCTGACCAACCAACACGCCCCGTGGCTCGGTTATGCTCGCCTCGTTGACATCGTTGAAATCTGTTCCGAAGTATACATCATGCGTATCAGCGTAATCTCCCGCCATCCAGCTAAGAGCAGTATCGCGAGGCACGTCTGTCCCATTGTCCCTTGGCCCGGGATGAAATGCCTTATCGGAGGCCAACAGTATAAACATAGCGGTTCCCCATCTACTCGGATTGTGGGGGTCACCAGACTCATCTATATACCAGCCGAATTGTGTGTCCCGGCCGGCACCATCGTCATCGTCGTCAATAAATACCTCAATCCCGATTAATTGACCTGGCAACGGCGGCCCACCTGTCAGGGTCGACCATGGCAACGCAACT
>CAZJIR010000224.1:0-5356 GCA_964546095.1 uncultured Pirellulales bacterium | reverse complement strand
TCTGGTCGGTGTCCCAGCCCTGTTCCGGTGCAACCTGAGGTAGAAATACGGCGGAATGTCCATCTTTGCTCAATACGATGCCATCTGTGCCTATGCGGATTTCATCGGCTGAAGCGACAGGTTCGGGTACTGTAAGCGCAGAGATTTCGATAGTAATGTCTTTGTATTCATCTTCTGTTACCGGCAAGAAACGTCTGTCATTAAAGCAGGCGTTAATCGCATTTAACATGACTGACCTGTACAAAGGCCGTTGTGGGAAGATGTCACCTATACAACCTCTGAGATTGGAGTTTTTCTTGAGCGTAACAAATGCTGCGCGAGAACATCTCATGGCGTCACTTATTGTAATATCCAGCTCCGATACCTGTGGGATACGTCGGTTTTGCAGGGCATAAACTATTGTTTTACGGGCTAAGGTCAGGAGTTGTTCCTTATCATGCTCTGTTAACTCAGGCTCGTTTGCCTGCGGATGGTTTGTCCATGTGCCTGAAAACGCAATGGAAAGATAACTTACGGAGTTTGTGAAATCACCGGTTAGCTCGCCTGAAGTGGTGTAGTTTATTAGCTCGGCTTTAACCGGTTTATCTAACATTGAAAGTAATACAGAAATAGGAATATATCCGCATATAGTTGCTCTGGTTTTATATTTATATTCGAGGAAACCTTTGGCGTCCAGCTTTGCTATATGCTCATAAGCTCCCATGTCCAGTTTTTTGATTTCTTTTGGTATATTTTCCTTAAAGGGTGTATAGCGGTAGTTTGGTCCGAAATGTACAAAGTCCGAGCTTGCAATTACAAGGGTATCAGCATCAATAAGACTTTTAAGGATAGTACCAGCCTTTGTAATTGTCTGTAGTGAGCAACTGCCGGCCACAATCGGGACAATCTTGAAATCTTTTTGGCTGTATTGCAACAATGGCAGCTCAATCTGAACACTGTGTTCGTATTTGTGTGCCTGTGGTACGTTTTGAAACATGGGGTATTTTAAAAGTTTGTCTGTAAATTCCACATCCAGCGGTATATGCCCCAGAGGTGTTTGGTAATGTGTTACTCTCGGTACGCTGAATATCTCTTCCATCGAGATGCTGTGACTCGGGCCTATTATGATGATTCGTTTATATTTTTTGTTAGAGGTCTTGAGCCCCGTCGCGGCGGTTTGGCCTGAGTACGAGTATCCCGCGTGTGGCAGAATTAAGGCGATTACATTATCTTTCAGCTTGACCTGAGCTTTATTGAAGAATCCTTCAATTTGTTTGCTCAGTGCGTTTGCATCAGCAGGATACCATCCCCTGTTTGCAAGTGCGGAACGAAAGATAACCTCGCCAGGTGCGGCGAGAGCTTCTGTTGGAAGATGTGGCTTGTAGAAAAAGATGCCGGTAATACATAATACAACAACCACAACCGGCAATAATCCATATCCGAGCCATTGTTTTAACTTCTTATTCATATTAACCACTCCATTTGCTTTGCTTGGAAATGTTTTGTAATGTCTTTAAGGGACCTGGATACTTTTTAAGCCTGACAGCCCATGTGAATTTCCGTGGATTGGCTTTGCTTATCAGCCATGATGCGCCGACGGCAATTGCTGAACCTGTTTTTATTAATTTTTTAATGAATTTTCTTCGTGTCATTTCCATACTCCGTAAATTTCTTTACCACAATCCGGGCAACAGCCGTTTTTTAGCCGGTTCTGTAAAATAGTAAAACCACTTCGCTGGATGAGCAGGACTTTGCAAGCAGGGCAATAAGTATTGCCGCCTTCTTTACTGCGGAGGTTTCCTATATATACGTATTCAAGCCCCTCGGTTAACGCAATCTCCCGAGCCATCTCTAATGTATTTAAAGAAGTTGGCGGCAGATGGCGCATTTTGTAGCGTGGATAAAATCCTGAGAAGTGCAGGGGTGTATCGCTGCCCATATTTGTTTTGACCCAACAGCAAAGCTCGCGTATCTGTTCGGATTTATCATTCAGCGTTGGGATAATCAGGTTGGTTACTTCGACAAGTATGCCGCTTGCCTTGGCGGCGACCAGAGCATTCTGTACGGGCTTAAGCGTTCCCGAGCAGACCCTTCTGTAAAAATCTTCGGTAATTCCTTTCAGGTCTATATTCGCTGCGTCGACATATTTTAACAGTTTTTTCCATGGCTGCTCATTTATATATCCCGCTGTTACAAGAACGTTGCGTATGCCGGCATCCCTGGCCAGCTTTGCAGTATCGTAAGTGTATTCGTAATAAATAATCGGGTCGGTGTAAGTATACGCCAGGGAAGGACAGCTTCTTTGTCTGGCTAATGATACGAGCTTTTCAGGCGGGCAGAGAAATGCGGGGATACCTTCATCTTCAGGATTGGCTTGTGATATTTCCCAGTTCTGGCAGTTTTTGCAGTGGAGGTTGCACCCGACGGTTGCTATTGAGAGAATTGTACTACCGGGCAAAAAGTGAAACAGTGGCTTCTTTTCGATTGGGTCAATGTGAATCGAACATGGGTATCCGTAAACTACGGTTCGCAGCACCCCATCGATGTTGATTCTCACCCGGCACTCGCCGCTTTGGCCGGGCTCAATCAGGCACATTTTTGGACATAATTCGCACTGGACCTTCAATTTAAGCCTCACTTTTTACGATGCATATACATTTTGCTCCAGTATTGCGAAACGACTCATGTTGCTTGGCATGATTATAACAAATTTTTCGTAAACAGTGTAAAGGGAACTGTCTTGCTTGCGGACATAAATTATCGTTTTGTTTTTATTTCTGCCCAGCTATAATCAACTTTATGAGAAATATGGTCTTAAGCGAACTTTTTAATGAGATGGCTGATATTATGGAGATTCTCGGCGAGGACCGATTCCGTATTAACAGCTATCGAAAAGTTGGGCGAGTTATTGGGGACATACCCACCGATGTTGAGGTTTTACTGGGAAAAGGCGAGCTTGCAAAGACGCCCGGCATCGGCAAATCCAGCCTTGCCAAGATAGAAGAGTTTGTAAAAACCGGCACGATATCGGCACATCATGATTTGCTTAAAAAAATTCCATCAACGTTATTGGAATTGCTCAACGTACCAGGCATGGGGCCAAAGGGTGTTAAAGTGGTTTATGAAAAACTAAAGGTCACGAGCATTGCCGAATTAAAAGAGACAATATTGAACGGTTCTTTTGCTGAATTGCCCGGATTTGGTGAAAAAAAGGCGGCTGCCATTGCAAAAGGCATCAAGTTTTTAGAAAGATCTACAGGCCGAATCCATCTTGACGAGGCGCTGGAAGCCGCGGAACTGATTATAAAGTTTCTGCGGGAACAACCCAATGTTCAGAAAATCCAGACGGCCGGCTCGTTAAGACGATGGGCTGAGACAATCGGCGATGTTGACATTCTTGTTGCAGGTCAAAAAGGTGAGGAAATTGTGCGAGCGTTTACCAACGCGAGTTTTATTATGGAGGTTGTTGCGGAAGGGCCTACGAAAGGCTCAGCGATTATAGAGGCAGAAACCAGACCTGTACAAGTTGATGTTCGTGTCGTACCGGTGGAGAGCTTCGGTGCCGCGGCACAATACTTTACCGGTTCAAAAGAGCACAATGTACGATTGAGGGAAATTGCCGTAAAAGCGAAACTAAAATTGAACGAATACGGTCTGTTTAAAAACGAAACGGCCATTGCAGGCGGCATCGAAGATGAAATATATCAAAAACTCGGACTTGATTATATTGACCCGTTACTTCGTGAGGACCGCGGCGAAATTGAGGCTGCGAAAAACAAGTCCCTGCCTGAATTGATTAGGTTTGAAGATATTAAGGGTGACTTCCATATACATACAAAGGCATCTGATGGAGACTGCGATATATCCGAGCTTGCACAGGCTGCGAAGGATATGGGTTACAAGTATATTTGTATAACAGACCACTCACGGTCCTCTGCAATTGCTAATGGTTTGTCGGAGCAACGATTAGCAAAGCAAATTCAGGAAATTCGGCAAATCAACAAAAAGTTGAATGATATAACCGTATTCGCGGGAACTGAGGTTGACATTCTTGCCAGTGGGTCATTGGATTTCGATGACAAACTACTCGCTGAATTGGATTTTGTAATAGCTTCTATACATTCGGGGCTGGCCAGCTCACGCGAAAAGGTAACGACCCGCACTTTGAAAGCGATGGATAATCCGTACGTTAACTGTATTGCTCATCCGACGGGCAGACTAATCGGCGAGCGTGAGGCGATGGACTTGGATATTGATGCTGTCATCGAACACGCCGCTAAGACTAACACGGCCTTAGAGGTCAATGCAAATCCGTGGCGTCTGGACCTGAAGGACATACATTGCAAAATGGCAATAGAGGCAGGTGTCAAGTTAGTCATCGGAACCGATGCACACAACACTGCCGGCTTAGGGTTAATGGATTTTGGTGTGGCTACTGCTGCGCGAGGCTGGGCAACAAAGGCCGATGTGCTCAATACTCTGTCGGCTGCTCAAATTAAAAGCTGGCTCAAAAATAAAAGTAGTAAATGACATATATTGTCGTAGATGTTTGTTATGAGTGTACTGATGTTAGGAACAGAAAAATTTATAAAAAAATTGAGAAATATCTTGACAAGATAGTAATTGTAAGTATACAATAGAAATAATAAAGGCGGGCTAATTAGACTGTTATTTATATTTTTTATACGTGCCATCATAATTAATACTTCCTTTATTTCATACCAGCCCCGCCCCTGACGAATTAGCCGTGCTGTTTTTTGAAGTGTGTTGCTGCGTGTTCTCCAGATTTTTATGGAGAAAATCCGTTTATATGCGGCAAGGGCTTGTGTATGTGTTTTCATTGAAATAATCTGCTGCTTGTAAAGCGGGGGCGAGGGTGGATTGTGCTTAAAGAGCGATTATTTGTCAGGGAATTTGTCCTTGTATTGCCGGTTTGGTAGTTAATGTAAGTTGTGGCTGCGGAGGCCACAGCGTTATAATATATTTTATACTTTTTTGAAGGGATAGGAAAATGAGAGTGAAAGCGAGTTTTTTAATTTGGTTGTTGTGTGTTCTGTTTCTACTGGTGGAGAGGTCTAATGCCTCTCCACACACACAAACGCCTGAACAGGTTAGTCCACTGAACATAATCTATGTGGATGACGATGCCGATGGTTTTAATATCGGTACAAGCTGGGAGCATGCTGTTAACTCCCTGCAGGATGCTTTATTGCTTGCCTATTTTTCCGACAAGCCGGTGGAAATACAAGTTGCACAGGGTATTTATACGCCAGACCGTGGACTTGGTATCATGCCGGGAGACCGTGAGGCATCGTTTCAACTCATAGACGGCGTGATTGTTAAAGGTGGCTTCGCCGGCGTCGGAGCACCCGACCCG
>CAZJIR010000223.1:0-5388 GCA_964546095.1 uncultured Pirellulales bacterium | reverse complement strand
GGCTTGTAATCGAAGAATACAATTTGTGTATTGGCCGTCTCGCCAGCATCATTAACTCTGAATCTGCCACCGAAGCTCATCACGCGAGTCGGCAGCTTCGGGTCGCCCAGCGCCCAACGACCCAGGTCCATCTCGTGGACGCCCTGATTGCCGATGTCGCCGTTGCCTGTGTTCCAGACCCAATGCCATTTATAGTGCAACTCTTTCCTTCGCAGCGGTTTCATCTCGGCCGGCCCGCACCACAAATTGTAATCCACACCCTCCGGTACGGGAACCGGCCCGCTCGTCCCATTCACAATCCCATCAGTACCTTCGAAGCGTTGTTTATAGCATAGAGAGCGAACCCATTTGACGGCACCGAGGTTGCCCTCACGAAGCCACTTATAAGCGGCCGGATGCGCCTCGGAAGACCGTTTCTGCGTGCCGGTTTGCACAATGCGATCATACTTGCGGGCGGCCTCGACCATCTTCCGGCCTTCCCATATCTCGTGCGAGACCGGTTTTTCGACATAAACGTCTTTGCCCGCCTGGCAAGCCCATATCGTTATCAGCGAATGCCAGTGGTTCGGTGTAGCGATTGTTATCGCATCGATGCTCTTGTCTTCCAGCAACTTACGGACATCAATGTATGTCTTGACCTTTTGCCCGTATTTCTTCTCGAACTCTTTCGCCCGTCTTTCCACGTGGTCTCTGTCTGCATCGCAAAGCGCCACTACACGTACACCTTCTTTTTCATTAAAATACCTGATGTGACCGCCGCCCTGGCCCCCCGTGCCGACCACTGCAAAACGCAGGTCGTCATTCGCGCCACGGACACGCGAATTAGGACCCAATAACGCCATCGCCGCACCGGCAGCTACTGAACTCTTAATAAAATCTCTACGGCTTAAACTACTCATAATTTTTCTCCTATACTTTCTATAAAAGTTTTTTTCCGATATATGTTTTGTTTATTTCATCGTCGCATATTTACGATAATGTTCATCCACTTTAGCCTGCTTCTCATCGCCCTCATGAAAATAAATGCGGTACCGCCAGGTCAGGCTATCACCTGCTTCGATAGTAATATCGCCCGTGCCTCGTGGCTTTCGCTCAAAGTATGACACGCCGAACGGATTAGCCGCGAACAATCCATAATCACGAACGTGCCACCACGTCGGATGTTTCGGGTTCTGTGGATGGTCGAAAATAGCCACTCCCACAGTCTGACCTTCCACTGGCCCATAATAATCACACCAGGCCGCACGCTTGCCCCAGGTCTCTCCATCGCGATGACCTTCACTGTTAATAATATGCCCTTTGCCTACTTTACCTTTGAGTCGCATCGTCGGCGCCAGTCGAATCGCCATCGAGCCTTCCTTAGTATCACCCAACACTACCTCGCCCTGCGAGGCATGTATCGTAATCTCAATGTCCATTATTTGGCTGGCTGTTCCATTGTAGAATTTGTGGGTTCGCGTATCTGTGCAGATAACCTTGCCATCCCGCGCCACATACTTATTGTTTGACTGAATGACACCTACATTCAGACCAGAAGCGACTTTGAGGAATTTATCGTGAACAACCTTACCCGCCTTTCCACTCTCGCTCCAGAAATCATGCCCGTTCACCTCTCCGTGCGTGTACCATAGCGAACGATGATGAGGATGGTCCTGCTGCTCGTTAAGCCCATCCTTCATCGGCCAGTGGCGATTGACAGGCACACCCGTTGGTCCAATCACAGGATAGAAATACGGGCGCGGCACATCCTTAAAACAATACTCCGTAAAAAGCTCGCCATTGATTTCAACCCGCAACGTTTTTTCCCGCTCTGTAATCTTAACGCCCGAAGCGCTCTTTTTCCCGGCTCCGGACTTTTGTGCCTTTGCGACCATTGTCTCCCAGACCTGTCTCTGCTCGGCCAGAGCTTTAACGCGGTCTGCGGGTTTCGTGCGTGCTTCGAGAAGTATCCAGCCGGCGTAATCCATCGCCACAAACAAATTCATCAGTTCCTGATACGGATAATCCCCGATGTTGAATTCACGAACATGAGCTGTATCACCAAAACAGTCCTTGACCAAGTTGAAATTATACTCCAGCCCCTGCCCATCAAGGTCTTGAGAATTACAGTTCCAGCAAACGCCGACATTGCGATGGTCAGCAATATCCATAATCTCCTTTATCACCGGTAAAGGAGAGCATGAACCGTGAACTTCCAGCCGAATCTCCTGCCCGTAATCGGCGGCGAATCGACCAAGTTCATTCAGTGATTTACCTATCTGTTCTATAGTTTTTTCGCGCGGCACTGACCTCGGCAGGTCATTCGGCTTAACTTTAACACCTGAGCCGCCTACATCATGGGACAGTTTGATATACTCTTTCGCACCCTCAATATCCCTGCGAAGTTTCGCAGCATCAGTGTGATGAAAAGCAAAATTAGTCCCAAGACCCACCAGCGTCACCGGGCTGCCGGCAAAACGCTTTTTCACATCTGCCCGTTGCCGTGCGTTGAGATTTGATTCGACACCATGAGCGTGCTGTGTCCGCAGCTCGACGCCAAGAAATCCTGTCTTTTCGCAGTTGGTTACCAGCGCCGGAAGGTCCCAATCCTGACCCCAAAGGTAAGTAACCAAACCGAGCTTCATTTTAGAACCGAACCCGCTCGAACCAACTGCCAGGAGTTTACTCAACGGCCCTGCTGCAATTGCAGCGCCAAAAAACATCGATTGCTTAAGAAAATCACGGCGTGTATTATTGACTGTATCCATTTCTTTCTCTTTCTTTATTTACTGAAATAAAGCAGCTATCTTGTTTTAGGACACATTCTTGAAAGGCGTTCATGTGAATACCTTTACACATCCTCCCTGACAACCCAAAGTCGATATTATCTACGATTAACGACCCTCCTGTCAAGTGGTTTTTAGGGAAATTGGGATATCCATTGCCCGAACGGAGTTCTTGTCCGGCAATCCCTCCTTTATTCTCCATCATCCGCTGATTTCTATCAGCTTTTCTGCAATTTTTAAGCTGGCGTCCTTCTTCGCAATAGCCTGGCAGTTCTTTTTCATATCCTGGCGCTTATCTTGGTTTCTCATCAGCTCTTCTAATTCTTCCCACAGCCATTGTGCCCTGTCCTTTTCATCCGGCAAATCATCCACCATTATCGCCGCTCCGGCCTCAACCAATTCACCTGCATTCAAATACTGATGCCTGTCTTTATGATACGGATAAGGCATACAGATACTCGGAACCGCCGCCGCCGCGAACTCAGCCACGCTGACTGCGCCACTTCTGCCGATAACCAAATCCGCCGCTGCTAAAAGGCTCGTCATATCATCGAAATAACCCAAAACCTTATAACTGATTTTAGCCCCACTATACCAGCCCTGAACCTTTTCAAAATTATTCTGCCCCGCCAGATGAACTATTTGCCAATCACCTGCAAAAGCATCCAATTTACCTAACAAGGAGCATGCCGCCGTATTAATATTTTCCGAGCCGCTCGATGCACCCGTAATGAGTAAAGTCTTTTTTCCTCCATCAAGGCCCAATTGCTCTATTGCCCTTTCCGGTTGTGGATTTGAAAACCCGCTCCTCAACGGACAACCAACAACGCTGACACTCACGTTGTCTCGCGCGAAATGTCTCTCAGTATCCTCGAACTGTAAGAAAATCCGGTCCGCCCAGCGAGCTATGAGCTTATTCGCGCGCCCGGGCACAATATCAACATTTAAAAGACCAATAGGCACTTTAAGCCTATGTGCCGCCAGACAAACCGGACCTGAAACAAACCCACCGGCCCCAATCACAACAGAGTTCTTACTCTTACTAATTGCCTCTCTTGCAATCTTATAGCTTGACAAAAATGAACTGCAAAAACTGATGAATTGACCGGGCCAGACGGAAAAACCTTTAGCTTCGAGCCGGGTATATTCGAAATCCGTCTGCCCAAGGATTCTTTCGTCTATATCCCTGTTGCTGCAGAAAAAATGTATTCTCGCCCCCGGCCGGACTTTGATTAATTGCTCTGCTACGGCTATGGCAGGATATATATGTCCCCCCGTTCCTCCACCGGCGAAGAAAAAACACTTATCGTCCATCGTTCAGCTTCCTTGCGTACTTTTACAATGAAAGTCTGCCCGAAGACGACTTGCAATGCAAGCGTTTTTTACCATACTCGTTAAGTATGTTCTCAAATACAATCCCAGGCTGTGAAGAATAATCAATTAAAAAAAGGGGCTCATACTGATTCATCCAGTATAAGCCCGAATAAATACAAGTCTGCTATACTTATGTTAATCTTGACTACCAGCTAAATCCCAGGTTCTTGCGCTGGCTCCAGTTCAGGCTCTGGCTCAGGTGGCAGGGGCGGATATAGACGAATATCATCGAAGAAAACAAGACCTGAACCACTGTTCTGTTGCGGATTGTCCTTGTCACCAAATCCAATTCCAAACGTATCGACATCGGTAAGGTCAACACCCTGGTCCGCAAACTCCTGAAGGTCTATATTCCATTCAGTCCACTCATCTGACTGTGATGCATTAGCATCGTCATTATAGACAACAGCAGTGCTATTTAGAGCAACATACATCGAAGCAGCTTCGTTACTTGGCATATCCACACCAATAGCCTGCTGTGCCCATGTCTGCGGGCTAACCGTACCGGTGGTTTCAACGTTGGAAAACACCGCTGTACACGTCTCATTCACATTATGACTGGTCAGGGCCAGACCTATATAGACATCCGCAGGCAATGAAGTAGTTTGCGGATTCCACGCCATTGCCACCCAGTTAACACCATCACTTGAGTAGTAACCGTTCAGGTCGTTGGAGGCGTCAAGCTCTATCTTCACCCAATAAGGAGTTGTAATTGCTGTCTGCTCAGGTGTCGCTATGTCACTGTCACTCACGGCATTCGCCACCGGCATAAGACGGGCTTGGAACCTGCATCCATTTTCTGGTGTGATATAAACCGCCGCGTACTTCGAGTCCGCATCAAGAGTCTGACGAATCATCACGCCCGCCTTGGCCCAGGGGTCTGTATTCTCTACACTTTCCACTTTAGCTACAATCGAACCCGGCCCGGATAACTGCTTGTAAACATAACGGAACTCATCAGCGGTATTCCAAATGTCAGCACCGGATGCGGTTATCGTCAAGGCCCCATTCGGATCTTCCACAAGGCCCGCAGGATTGCCCCGGAACCAAAGCGTTAAGGTGCTTGCACCCTTCTCGGTCCAGTCTCGCCGGGAGCTTAACGTCATGGTCGCCTCAGAGCTTATTGAATCGTTTTCATAGAAATAAGGCATCGATTGAGTAGAGCCGCTGTTGACAGCCGTAGTTTCGACAAAATGCTCCCCGCCTTCAAAGTCCGGGTCGGGATAACCTATCGTCGAACCATTTGTCG
>CAZJIR010000222.1:0-5391 GCA_964546095.1 uncultured Pirellulales bacterium | reverse complement strand
CGGGCATAGACTCTATGAGTCGCACATCATCCAGGTCCCAGAATCCACCCGGCATACCGACCGAACGCAGGGCCACTCCGATGTTTTTGCCCGCCCAGGCATCGCCGGACTGCACCGTTGGCAAATAAACAGAGAAATCCTGCAATATTTGCGACCAGGGCATAGCCGTTACTATCTGTGATATAATATCCACCGGTTCGTTGACATCACGATAGTAGAGAACAATATCGAGAGTATCGACCGGGGCCTCAGAGGAAGGTGGGAATAACATAGATACACCTACGGCTACTGTTAGTCGATAGTCGCAGCCCACCTTGTACGTAGCATCCAGGTCCTGTTCGAGGGCATTACCCGTTTCTGAGCCGAGGAAGGCCAGTTGGCTTCCATCAGCGTTTATTATGTGGTCCGGGCTGTCTTCGGCTGTATTAGCGAACACGCCTGTATTAGTGCTGGCAAAGGTATCTATATCAAGCTCTGTCCATTGGTCCGCATAGGGCACCGCCGGAAAAGCGTTGGGGTCTATTGCCGGGGCCTCGAACGAGGCGTTCTCTATCGGAATCGATACGGGCATAGACTCTATGAGTCGCACATCATCCAGGTCCCAGAATCCACCCGGCATCACGACCGAACGCAAAGCCACGCCTATGTTCTTATCCGCCCAAGCGTCATCGATATGAACTGTTGGCAGATACACTGAGAAATCCTGCAGTATTTGTGACCATGGCAAAGCCGTTACTGTTAGTGAAATAATATCCACCGGCTCGTTCCCATCACGATAGTAGAGAACTAATTCGAGCATATCGGCTGGTAATTCTGCAGACGGCGGGAATCTCCAGGAGACACCCACCGCTACTATCATCCGATAGTTACAGCCGATTTTATACGAGGCATCCAGATCCTGCTCGAAGCCATTGCCCGTTTCGGAGCCGAGGAAAGCCAGTTGGTTTCCGTCAGCGTTTATTATGTGGTCCGGGCTGTCTTCGGCTGTATTAGCGAACACGCCTGTATTAGTGCTGGCAAAGGTATCTATATCAAGCTCTGTCCATTGGTCCGCATAGGGCACCGCCGGAAAAGCGTTGGGGTCTATTGCCGGGGCCTCGAACGAGGCGTTCTCTATCGGAATCGATACGGGCATAGACTCTATGAGTCGCACATCATCCAGGTCCCAGAATCCACCCGGCATACCGACCGAACGCAGGGCCACTCCGATGTTTTTGCCCGCCCAGGCATCGCCGGACTGCACCGTTGGCAAATAAACAGAGAAATCCTGCAATATTTGCGACCAGGGCATAGCCGTTACTATCTGTGATATAATATCCACCGGTTCGTTGACATCACGATAGTAGAGAACAATATCGAGAGTATCGACCGGGGCCTCAGAGGAAGGTGGGAATAACATAGATACACCTACGGCTACTGTTAGTCGATAGTCGCAGCCCACCTTGTACGTAGTATCCAGGTCTTGTTCGAGGGCATTACCTGTTTCGGAGGCGAGGAAGGCCAGTTGGTTCCCATCTGCATTGACTATATGATCCTTGCTGCCCTCGAGGGTATTGGCGAACACGCCGGTGTTCCTGCTTAGACCTTCGGGGTCTATATCTATCTCCGTCCACCCGTCCACGTAGGGCACTGCTCCAAAGGCATTATTAGGGTCTACTACCGGCGACTCGAACGAGGCATTCTCAATAGGAATCGATGCCGACCTAACCGGAGAGGCACCCCATGAGCATAATAATACCAGCACACTTAGATGAATAACATGATGTAACATCCCTTTCCTCCTCTCGAAGCTGATTGGTCCGGATGCTCTGGATAGCTCTCACTTGAATTGTATCTGTTCAGCATCTTTATTGACCCATACGGCTGGTCACATCTCCGGAATATGAAATCATACAAAATTAAGCTGTAAATCAAGTTAAAAACAGATATTAGACATAACTCTCCAAGTATTGTATTTTACTTGATTTCTGAACAAATGTTCACTGAAAACGTAATACCAGTAGCATTTCTCCTCCTTCAGAAATAAAGGGGGGTAAGCCCAAAGCGCCCCCCTTTATTTTGATTTAAAAGCCTTTTCAACCCGCTAATCTGGAAAAACAAGGTAAAAGTACTACTTTTCACGGATAAAACATCATCTTTACAGCATACTTTTCTTTATCCGAAAATTAGCTGCTCCTGGCGAATTAGAAATTTATTTGCAGGGTAAATAAATTGTTACCGTTGTTCCCTCGCCGGGTTCACTTAAAATGTTCAGCGAGCCTTTGTTTAATTGTATAAACCGTAAGGCGTAGGCGAGTCCCATTCCCCGTTTTCGCCCTGCTGTCTTTATTGAGTAAAACGGCTGGGGTGCTTTTTGAAGGATTTGACTGTCCATACCACAACCAAAATCAATGATTTGTAATTTAATTGAATTGCCTGATTCACGATTGTTGGCGGTAATTTCTATAGGTCCGGGTTCGTCGCTGTAGGATTCAACGGCGTTAGAAATGATATTTGCAATTGCCGATACGACCTGAGCTGAGTCCACAAAAATATCCCTGATGTCTTCAGCAATTTTCATCTGGATGTTGGTATTTTCTACATTCGTTTTTTGGCTGGTCAATTGTATAGCTTCATCAAGTATTTGTTGAACATTCGTCCGGACTGTTCTTGGCTGGGGCGGCTCAGCAAAACTCATGAGGTCCTCAATGATGGCAGATGCCTGGCCGGCACTTTCACAAATTTGCTCCAGGATTCTTTTCTTTTCCTGGTCACTCTCAGCGTCCGCAAGCAATTGTGCACGGCCGGATATCACAGCAAGAGGATTATTTAATTCGTGTGCCGCACCTGCTGCTATCTCAGCCAGAACGTTCAGCGAATTCTCTGTCGAGGTAATTCGGGATTGTGTGTCCATCGGGTTTGATGAGATAAGTTGAGCAAGACGCTCAGCAAAATGCTGCTGCCTCTCTTGCGCCAAAGCCAAACCCAGGACAGAGCCGGCTACCGTTGCAGAAGTCTTGAACTTCTCCTCGAACAATATAGTGTCATCCGGGTAATGAAGCTCAAAAGCAATAGCACCGATAGTTTTTCCGTCGGAAATTAAAGGTAACAATTTTGTTCGACTTGCCTCGAAGTCAACTTCCAGTTGCTCAAACATCCAGTCGATATGTTCATAAGCATTCACAATTTCGAAGCTGTTTACTATCTTTTTTGGTATGGCTGATATTTCGGCTGGAACTTTTAAGCAAACTACATTGCTTTGTGAGAGTCTTTCTACAATCACAGCCGTGAGTATTTGCGAGCCGACCGAAGGTACTAAATACAGACAAACCTTACCTGTTTGATAAAACCGCTGCCACTGAATCGCGAAGTATTCTGCTATATCGATTGCTGTGTTAGTTGAATTCAGATTGAGCAGAAAATCTGTAATAAAATCGTGGTGGCTTGAAGCGCTTTGTAATCGCAGATTCTCGAGAGACAATTCCGTATGTTGTCGTGCTAATTGAGCAGTTGTGGAATGAACAGCTTCACAATAGCTCGCTCCGGCATTTGGTAAATCCAAACCTAAAACTTTGGTTCTTTGCTCTACCGTTTCAGGTATGTTCCGGTGAATCTGCTCTGTTTGCTCGGAATTTATCCCGAGCCATTGTGTTATGGACTGAATTGGTTCGGGCAAGTCAAAACTGCCGGACTTGCCAATGCCGGAACGCCGCGCAATCGAATCGGCTACCTGTATGACAGCAGCTATTCTTGCTTCTGGCATATCCTGAGAAATCTTCAAGGTATGATTGTGGTGAAGCCAGATAGCAAGAGTAATGAGATTTGGTAACCGCCATTTCTGAGCCAGATGTTTGCCTATGATTGTGTGGTTGGCGTCCAGATATTTATGTTCGACGGCACTAAGGCTTTGCTTTGTTGATTTCGCTTCTTCAACCATGTGGGTGAAGCTTTTCGGCATTGTTTCTTCGATTGCTAATTTCCCGATATCGTGAAGCAGCCCGGCACAATAAGCCAGTTGCGAATCCATCTTAGGCGATGCCATTTCTGCGATATCTTTAGCACAACAGGCAACCGCAAGACTGTGAAGTAAAAGCCCTGTTTTAGTTGCAATCCTATTCTCGTGGGTGCCATTGTCAGTTTCAACAGCCTGCGAAACCCTAACGGACAACAATGTATCGCGTACATCATGGGTGGGGAGTTTGTCAAGCGCCTGCCTAAGTGAGAATCTTCCATCAGGTGGATTCAAAGCACGTTGCTCAAGAAGAGAAAGAAACCTTGCGGTGAGTGCCGGGTCTGATTCAATAATATCAGCCAATACTGGCGATGAAAATTGACCCTGTGGAAGTCTGGATAAAAACTGCACCGCAATGCAGGGCAGGGTCGAGAGCGAATCGAGCCGGCTAATAACAAGCTCAACCTGCTTGGAAACTTTTATATTAGCAGGTCCTTCCTGCATATAGTCGTCCCTGTCTTCTATTGAACGATATGTTTTTAAGGCAGTACCTGAAGCTGGGTGTTGAGAGTAACCTCTTTGTACTTGCCGTTTTCACAATAGTGCCGTCCGTTTTACTAAATTTTATAGTATTGGCATTACACGTTAGGTATCTACAGCTAAGTAGTACCCGCCATTATAGTTTTTTATTTAATATCGAGGCTCAAACAGTCCTGCTACTTGTACCGGTTTTATTTCATCAACAGCACTGTGGTGACTTTGTCGGTAAGTTCAGCTATGTTGAACGGTTTTTTTATGAAATCTTCAGCGCCGGACTTTAGTAGTTGGGTTATTTCTTCTTGTTTTACAACGCCGCTTACGATAATAATTTTAATATTCTCGAACTCGGGATTTCTTCTTATCGTTTGACATACGACGTTGCCATTGACATCAGGCAGCATATAATCGAGCAGTATCAATTCCGGTCGATATTTCTCAGTTGCCATCCCTGCCTCATAACCGCTTGATGCAGTTTTTACATCGAATCTGCCGTCACGCTCAAGAACATCGACTATAAGCTCAACTATTTCGGCGTCGTCATCGACAACAAGGACTTTTCTTTTGCCTGAATCTATTGCGTCAAGGGGGATATTATTTTCTTTCATAAATTTAATTAGATTCTGGCGCGGAATCCTTCTGAATTTTGAGCCTGGGACACGGAATCCTTCCAGCCGACCGGAATCAAAGCAACGGATAATTGTTTGTTGGCTTACTCTGCAAACTTCCGCGGCTTCACCGGTGGTAAATAAATCCTTCATCTTATCCAGTCCTCTCCTTTAACCAAATCCTTTTGATATAAGCCCCCACCAAATTGCCTTTTTGCCCTAATTTAACTATTGGGTTTTGGCTTTGTCAAGGATAAAAAATGTTAATAGACCCATTTTTATTTACGTGAGATTAGTTATTATCAGTCCTTCGGG
>CAZJIR010000221.1:0-5414 GCA_964546095.1 uncultured Pirellulales bacterium | reverse complement strand
GAAAAGGGATAAGAATATGAAGGATTTGTATGCTGATGATGTAGCTCGTCAGATAGGCGACATCCTGACTATAAAGATTTCTGAGGACAGCAAAGTCGATAACAAAACAAAAAGAGACATGAAAAAAGAAACCGACCGGTCAACAACATTCAATGGGGAATTAAATATCGACCACATCCTGCCCAGCATGCCTGGTTTCACAATGGAAGCAGAATCCAGCAACGAATTAAAGAGTAAGGCTGATTATAAAGACGAACGGACCTTTGAAGACCAAGTTAGTGTAGTAGTTGTTGATATCCTGCCAAATCACAATCTCATAGTTATGGGGACTCGCAACCGTAATATTGCAGGTGACATACAAACCATTGAAGTAAGCGGTATCGTCAGGCCAAGTGATATTGTATTTGACAACACAGTCAAGAGCGAACAAGTGGCGGATTTTCGTATTGTAACGAAGAATGCAGGTGTCTCAGCACCTAACACGAAACCATGCTGGCTTGTCATTATATTTGACATTGTCTGGCCATTCTGATTGTACCATTTGGCTGATTTATTTTGTGAGAGTAATAGCTTATGAAATTAATAAAGAACACAAGAACTCAAGAGCAAAAGAGCATATTGGTACTTGTGATGTGCGCACTTTTAGTCTGCGCACTTATGCCAAGCACCGGGCAATGCGAACGAATAAAGGACATCGTTGATATTCAGGGGCTTCGTAGTAATCCATTGACGGGTGTGGGTTTAGTCATTGGTCTGGCCGGCAACGGCGACAGCGGCGTGCTATCACGACAAATGCTTACAAACATGCTAAGAGAATCAGGATTAGTTCTTACTCCTAACACTTTGACCAGCGGTAATATTGCAGTGGTTTGGGTTACAGCCGAATTGGGTCCCTTTGCCCGCGAAGGTTCACGAATCGATGTTGACGTCTCTGCTATAGGAGACGCCAAAAGCCTTCAGGGTGGAAAACTTTTACCGACACCCTTAAAAGGTCTTGACGGTCAGGTTTATGCCATAGCTGACGGAGGAGTATCAATCGGTGGCTGGACGGCAGCAGGCGATAAAGCTTCGATTACGAAAAACCACCAGACCGTCGGGCGAATCCCTAACGGAGCTGTGGTCGAGAAGGAAGAAATAGCCACATTTGTCGAATATATTGGTGGTCATAAACTTATCAAGCTTAATCTCAGAAACAGCGATTTTTCAACCGCAGAGCAAATCAGCATAGCCATTAACAGAAACTATGCAAATAGCGCAATAGTAGTTGATGCCGGTACAGTTGCAGTCAAAATTCCAAGCGAAATTGCTCAGGAAGATATAGCCAGCTTTATAGTTAATATTACAAAACACGAGGTAAAAGTTGATGTTCCTGCAGTCGTAGTAATAAACGAGCGCACCGGTACTATCGTGGTCGGCGAAAACGTCGGTATATCAGCGGTAGCGATTTCGCAAGGTAGTCTTGTTGTGAAAATCAAAGAAATGCCAATTATTTCACAACCCACTGCACCTTTCTCCGACGCCGGTGAAACTAAAGTTGTTGAAGACACATTGATAGGAATTGAAGAGGAACAAGGACATCTGATACCAGTGTCCCAATCGGTTACCGTCTCAGAATTAGCTAAAAGTCTTAATGGTATAGGTGCAACACCAACAGACCTGATAGCGATATTCAATGCCCTGAAAAAGGCCGGCGCCCTTCAAGCCAAGCTGGTGATAATGTAGGAGCAATTTTAATGGATAGCGTAAAATTGATATTAAATGAACCAGTTTCACCACCAGCTATGTTGGAGCATCTCGGTAAATCGAGGCTCAACAGTATTTCGGAAGAGGAAAAAAAGCAAATAGCCAAGGATTTCGAATCAGTTCTACTGAATAAAATTCTGGAAGAAATGAAAAATAGTATCGGGGACTGGGGCTTTGAAAAAGATGCAGCTTCCAAGCAAATTCAGGGAATATTTTGGTTATACATGGCCCGTGATATTGCAAATAACGGTGGCTTCGGATTGTGGAAGGACATATATCAGTTTTTAACCAACGCTGAGCACACAAACGCAGTACAAAAATCCGTGGATGAACACGTATGAAATCAACGGCAACCGAAATAGAAGATAAAGTCGATGAACTTCTGGTTTGTCTCGATAAAGACAGCCAGCATATAAAGGAAAGTTTGTCACAACTGAATAGGCTGCGCAGCCTGGTTATTAAACGCGACGATGCCGGTTTAGGGAAACTACTTGAGGCTATCCAGACCAAGTCAGACAACTATAAAAACAATGAATCACAAAGGCAAAATTTACGAAAAGAATTAGCAAATGCTCTCGGATGTAAAACCAAACAAATGACCTTGTCAGCACTGGAAGCAAGTCTGCCAAAAGAGAAGAAGACCCAGGTAACAAGGAAAAAAGAAAAGCTGATGTCGCTGGTTAATGAACTTAAAAAAGAATATTTAAGTACAGCTTTGCTTTTATCTGAATGCACCAGATTCAATAATCTGCTTTTGAAGAGTATTTTTGACTTCGATAAAACTGGGGTGGTCTACTACAACTCTGATGGTAGAACAAAACGGCAGACTGGGATGGCTTTCGTGAACCTGCAGTTTTAAGAAACGTCATCCAGGTCCTAAATTGATGTTAAACTTACACCCAATACGTATTTGACCTGAATTATGAGAGCTTTAGTTTAATATAGAGTTAAAAAATGGACAGTTTTTCTATAGGTATTAGCGGTCTTCATGCAGCCCAGAAGGGCTTTGAGATAATTGGTAATAATGTTGCCAACGCAGCTACAGAGGGCTACCACCGTCAGAGAATAGACCTGGCTCCTGCTTATACATCGCAACTTGGTTCACTCATCATAGGAGGAGGAGTCGACGTCGTCGGTGTCACCAGACTCATTGACGGTCTTTTAGACGAAGAGCTTTACCGACAGGAATCTTTACTACAACAGGTCTCACAAGAAGTTGCCACGTTGAGAACCATCGAAAACTCATTTGGAGAATTTTCGGAAGGTAATGGTTTAAGTGAAGCCATAGACGAATTTTTCAATGCGCTGCAAGACCTTAGCGCTCATCCAACTGAGACAATCTGGCAAAATCAGATTGTAAGTGCAGCTCAGACTATGACCGGCCGATTTAGAACACTTGGAGAATACCTGACAAAATTAGAAAACCAAATTGTGTTAGAAGCTGAGAACAGTATTACACAGGTCAATATTCTTATAAATAAAATTGCCCAACTCAATGACAACATCGAAAAACAGGAAATAGGTGGTGGCAAGGCTAATAATTTACGGGACCAAAGAGACGAGAGCATAGCACAGCTGTCCAAACTAATTGCTATAGAGGCTAAAAGCCGAGAGCATGGTGTAATTGATGTCTATGTATCCGGAACACCTGTGGTGGTAAGTGCCACTGTTACTGAATTAGATGTCGGCATGCAACAAAGCAATGTATTAGGAGTTTCCGTCGCTGGTTCATATAATTTCAATATCAACCCACAAAGTGGACGATTAGGAGGCTTATTGTCATTAAGAAATGACCTGATTACCAATATACACAATAACCTGGATGACCTAGCAACTGCACTAATACAGCAAATAAACCAATATCATGTCCAGGGTGTAGGTTCAACGGGCTCATTTACCGAACTGACTGGCTGGCCCATGGCGAGCGAAAATTTAGCTGATTTTGACCCACCTGTATCTGACGGTAATATACACATAAGAGTAACCAATACCAGTACCGGTGCAATAACACGAACCCCAGTTCCCATTAATGCATCATCAGACACGTTATCCTCTATAGCCAATTATATTACAACAAACGTCACCGGCGTCACCGCTTCGGTTGTTTCTTCCAAACTTCACATCCAGGCTGACACAAACTATAAATTCGATTTCATTCCAGCCGTTCTGCCTTTGCCTACCAACAGCACTTTAACCGGTTCACCACCAACTATATCCGTATCAGGTATCTACACTGGAACAAGTAATGACACATTCACGTTTACGGTGGTAGGCAACGGTCAAGTAGGTATCGACCCCGTGCAGCTTGAAGTGAGAAATGGTGCCCTACAACTTGTTACCACCCTCAATGTTGGTTCTGGTTATGCAGCAGGTGATAAGCTCGACATAGGTAATGGAATCAAAATATCTCTTAGCGCCGGTACCTTAAATAACACCGAAACATTCGCAGTTGATGCTTTTGCAAACAGTGATACATCGGGAGTATTGGCTGCGGTTGGACTCAACACCTTCTTTTCCGGCAGCAGTGCTTCAGATATGGCAGTCTGTTCGGATATTGCTACTACGCCGGGCCGTGTCGCAGCAGCTTCGGGTGCAGACATGACCGACAATACCAACGCTTCACGGATGGCAAACTTGAGGGAACAGACTGTAACCAGCTTGAATTCTATGACTTTCGGAGAATTTTATCGCAAGATGATTACAGACATTGGTCAAGAGCTTTTTGTCAAACAAACACATAAAGACAACCTCGAAGCCATGATACAAAATCTGGGTAATCAACAAAGCGAAATAAGTGGTGTCAATATAAACGATGAAGCTACCCGGATATTACTCTTTGAGCAAATGTTCAAAGCAATGTCCAAATACCTGAGCACAATCCAGTCATCGTTAATAGCTATTATGGAAATACTATAAAAAGCGTAAAGTAGTTATTGTGAAGCGTTAAGTAATACAGGAAATACGAGACATAAAAAATGAGCGGAACACTAAACACTGTCTATAATAATGTTAGCTTTGCTTTGTCTATTCATACAGATGCAATAGCTCGACTGCAGGAACAAGTATCTACAGGTTCACGGATAAATCGGTCCTCTGATGACCCATCTACCGGCTACAGGGTCTTAGGACTCAATAATGATGAAAAGTCCCTGGAAAATTACATAGATAAACTTGCGGAAGTTGTTGGCATCCTGGAGCATTCCACAACTATCGTTGAGGAAATAACGAACTCCCTTGTAGAAGTGAGGTTACGCCTAACACAAATCATCAGTGGCATCTACGACGAAGAAACAAGAGAAAGAACCGCAGAAGGAATTAATGATATATTAGAGCAAGTAGTTTTATTAGCTAACACTAAACATATGAAGCAATATATCTTTGGGGGAAGCGATACAGATTCTGCACCATATCTTGTCGAACGCACAAATGGAGAAATCACCAATGTTACATACCAAGGTAGTTACGAGAATCGAAATACAGAGTTAGCCCCAGGCGTAGAAGCATCGGCTTTTTATGTAGGCGACAATATTTTTCGCGCCGACGAACGCAGTGAACCAATTTTTATCGGTGATACTGGTGCCCAAGCCGGCACGGGAACATCCAGTGTCCGCGGTGACACATGGCTAACAGTGACCGGTTCGGCCGGTAATTATGACCTCTCTATTGACGAT
>CAZJIR010000220.1:0-5435 GCA_964546095.1 uncultured Pirellulales bacterium | reverse complement strand
TAATCCAATGCAATTAGTTATTCAAATTGTCGGCAGTATTAGTACAATAGGCTTTGTGGTCGTTAGCATGGGTATAATTTTTAAGCTGATTGATTTGACTATCGGATTAAGAGTCAGCCGGGAAGAAGAACTTAGAGGATTAGACATCGGCGAGCACGGCATGGAGTCTTATGGCGGTTTTCAGATATTCAGCACAAGTTAAACCCGTGTTAGCATAAGAGGTGAAAGAAATGAAACTAATAATCGCATATATTCAACCTCATAAATTGAAGGATGTGAAAAAGGCTTTATATAAGGCTCAAGTTTTCAAAATGTCCGTAACAAACACGCTGGGTTGTGGAGAACAGCATGGTTATGAAGAAAGTTACAGAGGTATAAAATTCGAGGTGAATCTACTCAAGAAAGTAAGGCTCGAGATAGGTGTAAATGAAGATTTCGTGGATAAAACCATAGATGCGATTATAACCGGAGCCAAGACAGGACAAATAGGAGATGGTAAGATATTTGTAATAGATTTACCCGAGTGTATTCGTATTCGTACAGGTGATAGAGGTAATAAAGCAATTGGTTAAAGATTGAAATTAAAAATAAAGACCATAAAACTTTTTGAAAGGAACAATAATAATGACTCCAAAGAACTTTTTTGAATTTGCCAAAAAAAACAATGCGAAAATGGTCGACCTGAAATTTGTCGATTTTCTGGGCACATGGCAACATTGCTCATACCCTATAAATACCTGGGATGAGAGCACTTTTGTGGACGGTGTTGGCTTTGATGGTTCATCTATTCGCGGCTGGCAGAATATCCACATGTCCGATATGTTGGCGGTACCTGACCCGGCTACTGCCGTACTTGACCCATTTTTTAAGAATCCAACTGTCAGTGTCATCGCCAATATCGTTGACCCGGTTACAAAAGAAGACTATACCCGTGACCCTCGGCATGTCGCACGCAAAGGGACAGCTTACCTGAAAGAAACCGGCATAGCCGACACTTGTCACATCGGTCCTGAGCCGGAATTTTTCATATTCGATGAGGTTCGCTACCAGCAGAATCAATTTACAGGGATGTATCAGATTGATTCCGTTGAAGGGGCCTGGAACACGGCGCGTTTTGAAGAACCGAACCTTGGCTATAAACCGAGTTTCAAAGGCGGCTACTTCCCGGTCAGTCCAACGGATACCTACCATGACCTGCGCGGCGACATGGTCGTTGAAATGCAGAAGGTGGGTATTGTGGTCGAAGCACATCATCACGAGGTGGCGACCGCCGGTCAGGCCGAGATTGATATGCAATTCGCGGAATTGCTGAAGATGTGCGACCAGTTTATGTGGTATAAGTACATTATTAAGAATGTAGCCAAACGCCAAGGTAAAACCGTAACATTTATGCCCAAACCGGTTTTCGAGGACAACGGCAGCGGTATGCACACTCATCTGTCTTTGTGGAAAGACGGCAAACCCTTAATGGCAGGTGATAAATATGCAGGATTGAGTGAACTCGGCCTCTATGCAATTGGCGGCATTCTAAAACACACGCCTGCGATCTTGGCCTTTGCCGCACCGACAACAAATTCTTATCGTCGTCTTGTCCCCGGTTTTGAAGCACCGGTGAATCTTGTGATGAGCGCTCGTAATCGTTCGGCCGCTGTTCGTATTCCAATGTACTCAAGCAGTCCAAAAGCAAAAAGACTTGAGTTCCGATGCCCCGACCCAACCGCTAACGGCTACCTGACATGGACGGCAATGCTAATGGCAGTTATTGACGGCATTGAGAATAAGATTGACCCGGGTGAGCCGCTGGACCAGGATATTTACGAAATGACTAAGGAAGAGTTGGGCAAGTATCCAAAGACACCCGGCTCGTTGGCCGAAGCGATTGACGCACTCGAGAAAGACAATGATTTCCTCACCGCCGGTAATGTATTTACGGAAGATTGTGTTGAGATGTGGGTAAAATGGAAACGCGAAGAGGAACTGGATCCGATGGCCCTTCGGCCGCATCCTTATGAGTTTCATCTTTACTATGATAGTTGATATTGTGCTACTTACCTTAGGTATTGGCATTGGGTAGGGATTATGGCTTGCTCACAACTGCTAAAAGCAAAAGAGCAAGCCTTTTCCCACAATTTAGTTTCTTATATTCGTCCACTTTAAATCAAAAAGTTCTTATATCCGACATTAGGCTGATAGGGAATGGTACGTAAATATCTCATTATTAGCTATGCTGTTGCTTTTATGACAATACCTTATAGTTGGTATTAGAGAAATCTTACTACTATACTCATAAAAGTTGCGTATACTATTTATAAAAGACTCTTTTAAGATGCACAAGTGGTCTTCGCTTGATAAGATTGGAGATGAAGTGAGAAACGGACAAAATTAAAGAAACGAACCTAATGAGCTTAAAATTGAAACATCAAGGTTTGTATGAGGCTCGACGTGAGCATGATGCCTGCGGCATAGGTGCAGTTGTAAACATCTCAGGCAAAAAGGAACATTCTATCATCGAATATGGTAAACAAACCCTGATAAATCTACACCACCGTGGTGCAGCCGGGGCCGATGAGACCACCGGCGATGGAGCCGGGATTCTCTTTCAGATTCCACATGAGTTCTTTGTGTTAGAAAGTGAAAAGCTTAGCTTCTCACTTCCACCGGTTGGTCAATACGCCGTAGGTCTGGTTTTTGGTTCAAAACAAACCAAACTCAGAGAGCAATGCGATGAAATATTAGAAGCTGCAATTGGCTACTATGGTATGAACGTATTAGGGTGGAGAGATGTGCCAACTTCCAACGATTGTCTTGGCAAGATAGCCCTTCAAGCGGAGCCTTCTATTAGGCAGATTTTCGTGGATGGGGCTGGCTTCGAAGGTGAGGTGTTGGAGAGACGTTTATATCTGGCACGTAAGCGGGCAGAGCGACTGGTCAGAGAAAAGTTCGGCGATGACGGCCAAGACTTTTATATCAGTTCGCTCTCATGCAGAACCATCTGCTACAAAGGCATGTTCATGGCCTGGCAATTGTTTTTATATTATCCAGACCTTGTAGATAAACGTCTGAAATCTGCGCTTGCGATTGTCCACCAGCGTTACAGCACAAATACATTTCCGAACTGGCGCCTTGCTCAGCCTTTTCACTGTATAGCACATAATGGTGAAATAAATACCCTAAGCGGCAACCGAAATTGGATGCGAGCTCGCGAGACTGTCATGGCCAGTGGCGTTTTCAATGATAATATTAAAGACCTGTTGCCTATACTGCCAGCCGGGATGAGCGACTCCGCGTGTTTCGACAGTATGCTCGAGCTTCTTGTTCGTTCAGGCAGAAGTATGCCTCATTCTATGATGATGATGATTCCGGAAGCTTTTGGGCCAAAGTATCATATCAGTACGGACAAGCGTGCATTTTATGAGTATCACGCGTCAATAATGGAACCATGGGATGGGCCGGCGGCAATGGTGTTTACCGATGGACGAATCATCGGCGGAATGCTCGACCGCAACGGCTTAAGACCCTGCCGGTATCTGGTGACAACCGATGGTCTGGCAATTATCGCCAGTGAAGCAGGTGTTGTAGAATTTCCGCCCGAAAAAATTCGAAGAAAAGGACGTCTGCGCCCGGGGCATATGTTTTTAGTTGATACAGTCGAACAGCGAATCATCTCTGACAACGAAACAAAGAGTAAGATTGCCCGGCAAAGACCGTACCGCCGGTGGCTGGACGAAAACAGGATTGAGCTTCGGGGCCTTTTTGACGCACCTAAACTCGTTAAAAGTGACCCGGAAACGATATTTCAACGTATGCGGTCTTTCGGTTACTGCCGAGAAGAGCTAAAGATGATACTGATTCCGATGGCCGTGAATGGTCAGGAACCGGTCGGCTCAATGGGCAACGATACTCCTCTTGCTGTTCTTTCCGACAGGCCCAAGCTCTTATTCAATTATTTTAAGCAATTATTCGCTCAGGTGACCAATCCGGCGATCGACCCACTCCGTGAAGGGCTGGTTATGAGCCTGATGATGTTCACAGGTAAGAAACGAAATATTCTGGATGAGACTCCGGAACATTGCAGACAGCTTAAATTACCTCATCCTGTTCTTACAAATGAAGACATAGAACGGCTGCGAACAGTAAAGCGCGATGACTTTAAAGTGGCTACTATCTCGGCTTTTTTCGATTCAAATTGTTCCGACCTTGGCGAAAGTCTTAAAGATGGGCTGGACTCAATTGTTCACGCTGCAGAGAAAGCTATCAAAGATGGAGCCTCACTCATAATTATCAGTGATCGTGACATCTCCGACACCCAGGTACCGATCCCATCCTTACTGGCAACATCAGCAGTCCATCATGGCCTGCTTAGTCGCGGGCTTCGCGGAGAAGCCGGCCTGATAGTTGAAAGCGGAGAGCCAAGAGAGGTTATGCATTTTTGCCTTTTATGCGGATTCGGGGCCAATGCGGTCGATCCATATCTGGTATTTGAATTACTTGATGAATTACATCAACAGGATGAACTGCCTGTGAAAATGGACCCGACTCAGATAGCGGATAATTATATTGCCGCAGTCAAAAAAGGTATCCTGAAAACAATGAGCAAGATGGGCATCTCAACACTGCGCAGCTATAACGGTGCCCAGCTATTCGAAGCAATCGGATTAAATCCTTCGCTTGTCGATGAATATTTTACGGGAACAAGCTCAAGAATCGGCGGAATTGGACTTGAGGAAATTGCACAGGAAGCGCTCGCACGTCACAAATCAGCGTTCGAGCAGCGCCCTGCCTGGGCGCTCGAACTTGATTTTGGTGGTGAATATCATTATAGAAATAATTGTGAACAACATCTTTGGAACCCAATAACCGTATCGCGACTACAACATGCCGTCAAGTACGATGACAAGCAAGCTTACAGTGATTATTCCAAAGCGGTTAATGAACAATCCGAAAAACTCTGCACTCTGCGGGGATTGTTCGAATTTAAACCCTCCCAAAAAATATCAATCGATGAAGTAGAGCCTGCAAGTGAAATAGTAAAACGATTTTGCACGGGAGCTATGAGTCACGGCTCTATCAGCAAAGAAGCACATGAGTGTATGGCCATTGCTATGAATCGTCTGGGGGCAATGAGCAACACAGGCGAAGGTGGCGAAGACCCTGCACGATATACAATCGAATCCAACAGTGATTCCAAAAACTGCGCTATTAAACAGGTGGCCAGCGGCAGGTTTGGCGTTACCATAAACTATCTTGCACACGCAAAGGAACTGCAAATCAAGATTGCACAGGGCGCCAAGCCGGGAGAAGGTGGACAGTTACCGGGACACAAAGTAACCGAAGAAATCGCAAAACTCAGATACTCGACTCCTGGAGTGACGCTGATATCTCCACCGCCTCATCATGATATATACTCGATCGAAGATTTAGCACAGCTTATTTAC